>CATITW010000113.1 GCA_949547975.1 Cryomorphaceae bacterium
GAAGGCGGTCAGCTCTCCTTCCAGCCGCACATTTTGCGCAAGGAGGAATTCTTAAGCGCTCCGCAAACCTTCCACTACATCGGTCTCGACAAGCAGGAACACGAATTAGCGCTCGACACGGGCTCACTCGCGTTTACTTACTGTCAAACGCCGATCATCTACACCCTAGGCAACTCGCCGTCGATCGCGATTCACTTTAAGGACCGCACCGAAGAACTGCACGGCAGCACGCTAAGCGAAGCGCAAACCAAAGCACTCTTCAGCCGTTCGGGCGACATCGTACGTATTCATGCAGTCGTGGTAAAATAAATGACGGATGAATCTACGCTTCTCACTAATTTTTGCAACACTGCTCCTTCTTGGGGCAGTGTCTGCTTGTACTACAAAATCCACTGCTGTGTCTACAAATAAAACCGCAAAAGAGATTCTGGGTCACCCCGACTACCTCGCCATTTCTTATGGAGGGTACCGTGGAAAAACACGTGAGGAGCAGCCGACCATCGAAGAATTGAAAGAAGATTTGCGCATCCTGCACGCCGCGGGAATCCGCATCTTGCGTACCTACAACCTCCAGTTAGATCATGCGCCGAATGTCCTGCGTGCGATTCGTGAGTTGAAAAAAGACGACGCGACCTTTGAGATGTATGTCATGCTCGGGGCTTGGATGGACTGTAAGAATGCTTGGACGGAATTGGCGCCGGATCACAGTCAGGAGAGTTTAGAAAACAACGAAAGTGAGATTCAAAAGGCCGTGAAATATGCCACTGAATTTCCAGACATCGTGAAGGTGATTGCGGTCGGAAATGAGGCGATGGTCCACTGGGCAGCGAGCTATTTTGTGCATCCTTCGGTCATTTTGAAGTACGTAAATTATTTGCAGGAGCTGAAGTCGATGGGGAAATTGTCCCCGGATCTCTGGATCACTTCTTCGGACAATTTTGCTTCGTGGGGCGGTGCTGAAGACGCCTACCACAATGAAAGTCTCAACGCACTCATCCACGCAGTGGACTACATCAGCATGCACACCTATCCCTTCCACGATACGCACTACAACCGCGGATTTTGGGAGCAAGACGCCCTCTTTAGCGACACATTGAGCGATTCATTACAAGTCCTTGCCGCTATGGAACGCGCTGCCAATTATGCCAAGGCCCAATACGAATCCGTGCAACGCTACGTCCAATCTGTCGGCGCCGACAAACCCATCCACATCGGAGAAACAGGATGGTCTAGCGTTTCTGTAGGTTTCTATGGCGACAATGGCTCTTTTGCCGCGGACGAATACAAAGAAGCACTTTACTATCGCGCCATGCGTGAGTGGACCGAAAAAGAAGGTATGGCTTGTTTCTATTTCCAGGCCTTTGACGAGCAATGGAAAGACGGAAACCACCCGCAAGGATCTGAGAATCATTTTGGACTGTTCACGATCGACGGTCAGGCAAAATATGCGCTATGGGACTTGGTCGATAGCGGCGCATTTGAGGGCTTAGGTCGCAACGGACAACCTATTACTAAAACATTTGACGGGAACATCGAAGCGCTCATGGAGACGGTTCATGTACCGAAAACAAAAGGTCACTAATCATGAAACAATGGATTTGGGCATTGGCATTTGGATACACACTCTTTACGGGGTGTACCGCGCCAGATCCCGCACTACCTAACGCCGTCGAAGTTTCCACAACCGCAGCCGTTGCCGCAGCCCCCTTCACGGCCGTCTGCTACCACCCTGTGGCTAAGGGAGACACCGTGCGTAGTTTCACCACGCTGGACACCGATCTTGCACTCATGCAGGAAGCGGGCATCGATGCGATTCGCGTGTACGAACCTATCGACGACCGAGCAGTACTAGACGCGATCGCCGCGGCGGGCATGAAAGTCATCACTGGATTCGGGTACAATCAAAAAGGCAAAAACGACTTGCTCTCGGGCACCTACATCGACTACGTGAAGCGCTACAAGGATCATCCGGCGATGTTCATATGGGAACTTGGGAACGAATACAACTACCACCCAGAATGGTTTGACGGCGATCTAAACGTATGGTATGCCACCCTTTCAGCCGCTATTTCCGAAATCAAGGCGATCGATACCCTGCATCTTGTAGCCACTGCACATGGTGAGATTCCGGACAGCACAGCGCTAGAGGCCGGAAAGGAGCTAGACATTTGGGGCTTTAATGTATACCGCTGGGACTTGCCGGCATCGTTCGTAAAGGACTGGCAGGCCATCTCGGATCAACCGTTTTACTTTTCAGAATTGGGCGCGGACAGCTATATGAAAGTTGCCAAAGACGGCTTTGAACAAGGAGAAAATGAGCGCGCACAGGCGCAAGCGGTAGGACATATTTTAGA
>CATITW010000114.1 GCA_949547975.1 Cryomorphaceae bacterium
ACCTGGTCGCGAGCAACATCGAGAGCCGCGTCAAAATCACGCTCTTTGATGAGACGTAAAAATTTTCGTGAGCCGGTGACATTAGTGCGCTCACCGACGTTGACAAAATTGGTCTCAGGAGTAATAACTAGCGGCTCTAAACCACTGAGCATCATAGGTCTTGGAGGCAGATTACCCTTCATAAGCGCGGGGAGTATAGTTTTTAGCTAAGTCGGCAATCGCAGCGATATGTGCTGGTGAAGTTCCACAGCAACCTCCGATCACATTGATGAGGTTCAACTCTAAATATTCTTTGATTTGGTCCGCCATTTGCTCGGGCGTCTCGTCGTATTCTCCAAAGGCATTCGGCAAGCCGGCATTTGGATGCGCGCTCACTGCGAATGGAGCTTTTGCATCTAACGTTTGTAAATACGGCATCAATTGTTTCGCGCCCAAAGCGCAATTCAAACCAACGCTTAGCAGAGGTGCGTGACTCACGGAAATCAAAAAAGCCTCGGTAGTTTGGCCACTCAATGTCCGTCCCGAAGCATCCGTGATTGTTCCACTGAGCATGATCGCGACCTCCTTACCAGCTGCCTGAATGGCATCTTGTGCCGCAAACAATGCCGCTTTTGCATTCAAGGTGTCAAATACGGTTTCTATGAGTAGCGCATCTACTCCCGCTTCGATCAGCGCTTCGCATTGCTCAAAATAATTGTTTTTCAGATCGTCAAACGACACAGCACGGTAGCCTGGATTATTCACGTCAGGGCTCAGCGATGCCGTTTTATTTGTGGGGCCTACCGAACCTGCGATAAATTTTGGCCCTTCGCCGCCTTCCGCCTTAAAGCGATCTATCGCTGCTTGCGCGCGAACTACAGCCTCAACATTCAACTCTTTAACGAGATCACTCATGAAATAATCTTCCATGGAAATCGCGTTCGAATTAAAGGTGTTGGTTTCAAGAATATCAGCTCCTGCTTTGAGATAAGCGTAGTGAATATCCTCTATGGCCGCGGATTGGGTCAATGTCAACAAATCATTGTTTCCCTTGAGCGGATGAGCATAGTCTGCGAAACGCTCCCCGCGGTAATCCTCTTCCTCAAACTTGTAGGCCTGAATCATGGTACCCATAGCACCGTCTAGGACTAAAATCTTCTTGGTAATGGCTTCTTGTATAGTCATCTCTAAGTCGTTAGGTGGCTATAAAGAAAGGTGGAGATGCTTCTGTAGAAGTGTATCATTCCCTCGTTTGTTCGAGAGTGGGTTGTGGCACCCGGCTATTCCGGGTTGCCAAGACTTCATAGGGCCCAATCCCTCAGTCTTTCTTGATAGCTCGGTAAAATTAGAACGGAAAAATTTAAAAAGTCGCAAGACTAGTATAAAAATTGAATTTCTTTTCTAATTTTGGCCCTGTGGAAGGATTTGACTGCTTGCAACCCCGTAAAAAAAATGCTAAACACAGAACAGCATCTCTTTTACCCCGGTCAATCGTTTCGAATCCCTCCGCCGGAATTGTACTTTAGAACAACCCTAATAAACAATAATAGAGATGTCTTATTTCTTTACTTCTGAAAGTGTCTCGGAAGGACACCCGGACAAAGTAGCTGATCAAATTTCAGACGCGATCATTGACAATTTTTTAGCTTTCGACGAAAACTCGAAAGTCGCTTGTGAAACCCTAGTCACTACTGGGCAGGTAGTTCTTGCAGGCGAGGTGAAGTCGACGGCTTACCTCGACGTACAGCGTATCGCTCGTGAGGTGATTAACAAGATCGGGTACACGAAAAGCGAGTACATGTTTGACGGTAATTCCTGCGGTATCCTCAGCGCTATTCACGAGCAGAGTGACGATATTAACCGTGGTGTTGATCGTGGAAATCCAGAAGATCAAGGCGCTGGTGACCAAGGTATGATGTTCGGATATGCTTCGAACGAAACGGAAAATTTCATGCCGTTGGCCTTGGATCTAAGCCATAGAATTCTTCAAGAATTGGCCAAAGTGCGCCGCGAAAACTCGGACATTACCTATTTGCGTCCGGATGCGAAAAGCCAGGTTACCATTCAATACAGCGACGATAATAAGCCTGAGCGTATCGAAGCGATCGTAGTGAGTACGCAGCATGACGACTTTGACGCGAATGATGAAGTGATGCTTGCAAAAATCAAGAACGACATCGTTTCTCTTGTGATTCCACGCGTAAAAGCGGCATTACCAGCTGAAATTCAAGCGTTGTTTGGTGAAGACATCAAATACCACATCAATCCTACGGGAAAGTTTGTGATCGGAGGTCCTCACGGAGATACTGGTTTGACAGGACGTAAGATCATCGTAGACACCTACGGGGGAAAAGGTGCGCACGGTGGCGGTGCATTCTCGGGTAAGGATCCATCAAAAGTGGACCGTTCTGCGGCATACGCGACGCGTCATGTAGCAAAAAACCTAGTTGCTGCGGGCATTTGTGACCAAGTATTAGTACAGGTGTCCTACGCGATCGGTGTGGTAGAGCCGATGGGCGTATTTATCGACACCTACGGAACTTCGAAGGTAGATTTGAACGACGGGCAGATTGCTGCTAAGGTTCGTGAAATTTATGACTTCCGTCCAGGACTCATCGAGGCAAATCTTAAGTTGCGTCAACCGATGTACAGCGAAAGTGCTGCCTACGGACACATGGGACGTATCAACGAAACCGTGAGTAAAACATTCACGGCTGCTGACGGTACAACCACGGTAACGAAAGATGTGGAACTGTTTACTTGGGAAAAGTTAGATTATGTAGACCGTTTCAAAGCGGCGCTTCAAGGCTAAAGAGATTTCTTTTCAAAAGAGCGACTCCCGATACGGCTTACTGCTGCATCGGGAGTTTTTTTGTGCCCCGTTGAGGACAAAAAAACACCGAAATCCTACCATAAGGACTTCGGTGTTAAGAGCAGCCGGTCGCAACCCATATGGGTAGCGGAAACATAAAATGAAAAGGAGCGAGAATTAAATGTCGACCGGCTGTGGAGTTACTACATTGATCGTGCGCTGGATTTCAAATGCGGTGTTACGCAATGCAACTCGGCAATTTTCCAGGTGTCCCAATGCTTCTTCAACATGCTGCTTGTCGCGTCCGCGTAAAGTCATTACATGTTTGTTGAGGTCTTGTAGTTTAAGACCTACTAGTTCGTTTAGTACTTCTAGTTCTTTGGCACCCGCCAAAAGGGTGAAGTCCTGTTCAAAGATGTTCTCGGTCATGATGCGAGGGGTTTTAGTTAATTCTCACTTCAAATATAGATGAGTTTTAGAACTTAAGTTTTATCACTTAGTGTATTCTATTTATAGTTACGAACAAATACTCATAACGTAAAAAGCCCCGCTAGTGCGGGGCTTTTTATTTCGATAGTCGGTGTACCGTCTATTTCGTCAGCTGAATGCGTTTTACCGCGGTGTGTTCAGTGCTTTCGAACTGCAACATGTACGTACTTGCGGGGAGGTCTGAGAGGTCCAACGTCCGGTTAAACGGAACTCTTCGGATGCTTCTTCCTGTTGCATCTAAAATGTGTACCGACTCAAAGTCATAGGTCGTTTCGACATGAATAAGTCCTGAACTCGGGTTCGGACTAATACTTAAGTCGAGCTCATCCAATTCTACAACACCTATTCCACTGGTGATTACAATCGGTCTACTCTCGGAGCCTGAACAGTTCGCCGCGTTGCTTACCACTAAAGTGACAAAGTAGGTACCTGTTGCCGCATAGGTGTGTTGTGGAGACGGTGTAATGGTGTTGTTCCCGTCACCGAAGAACCACTGCCAAGAGTTCGGCACTAAAGAGGAGTCAATAAATTGAACAATCTGACCGGCTTGCGCAGTATCAGGCGCCGAGTAGTCGACGTACAAGACATCATTTACGTTGACGGTCTTGTATACTGTATCTACTCCACCAGGATTCGTGGTTACGAGCATAACAGTGTAAGTGCCTGGGCGTTCGAAGGTGTGCGTCGGGTTTGGATCGCCGGAGAAATAGCCGTCGTTAAACGCCCAAAAGTACTGGGAACCGTTTTGACTTTCATTGATAAATGAGGTGAGTCCTGAACAATTGTTTTGTACAACGTATTGGAAGTCCGCTACCGGAGCGAAGACTACCTCAGCACTTAAGCTGAAGAAGGCTGTAGAATCGTTACTGGTAATAGTCATCACTCCCGTTTCCTGGCCACTTGTGGTAGCGGTGAAATCTACATGCAACCACGCACTTGAACCTGGGGTAAGTGTTTTTGAGGTCCATTGTGGGGTGAAATGTGAGTTGTTTGAACTTACTCCGGTAATGGTTAGGTTTTGACAGCCTTCATTCTCGATCAACACACTGTCC
>CATITW010000115.1 GCA_949547975.1 Cryomorphaceae bacterium
AGCATCTCAAACCTTGAAGTAGGGATGTGGTGGTCGGCGTAAAACTGCTTTTGCTTGGTTTTGTCTTGGATGAGCTCTAGGCTGTCCGGGTTGGGGTGTACTTTTTTTCCTTGGGCACGTAGGTCGCGTAGGGCTTGAACGTTAACGGCCTCAATTTCGATACACACCGTATCACAATCTTTCGCAAATTCCATGACCGTATCGTAGTCTTGGAGGGAACCTACTTGAAACTCGTGGGCTCCGAATTGGCCAGGAGCATCAGGACTGGGATCGAGCACTTTCGTACGAATGTCAAATTTACGCGTGGTGTACAGCATCATTTTGCCCAGCTGACCGCCGCCTAAAATACCCAGAGTGTAGTCCGTTGAAAATATATTCTTTGCCATGGATTCGTGATTTCATCGCAAAGGTAGGTAAACCGAGCGTTCTAACAGCGTTCGACCTCCGCTAACAGGGGAATGGTGAACTGTTTACCACTGCCTTTTTCACTCACGAGTGCACGTGTTCGCCGCAGCTCGATAAACGAAAATTCACGTTGACGAAAACGGAAATCTTCACCCGGGGAGAGGTCCTTCAATAGAAGAGGAACGCTTTGGTGGTCCAGCTCAAGAATGGTGCTGTAGAGGTTCAAATCCGCCCCTGTGTGCGATTTTGGTCGCTCGGCGTGGCACAGAATTGCGGTCCGATAACGCTCATCCAAACTAGCATCTGTGGCCAATTCCCTCAGCATCTCCCCAAACTGTGATTTCCAAGCGGCCCCATGCGGCGCGGCCTTGCGTCCGAAAGCGTTCCAAGTGATTAGGTGGGCGATCTCATGGACGAAGGTCGTCAGAAATTGGTACGGACGTAAATCGCTGTTGAGCGTAATCCCCGGCAGCGCTCCAGGACGTGGCGGGCGAAAATCTCCAAGCTTCGTACTTCGCGGCGCCTTGATTTTCAAAGCGCACGGTTCTTCGCTCAGCCAACGCTCGAAAAGCTCCAGACTCATGCCGGGTGGCAAATATCCGCGCAGGGGTTCTAGATCCATCCGTTACGCGCGTTCTGCAGGAGCTTCAATCTGGCTGAAAGATGGGCAGTCACAGTCTTTGCGGGCACCACAGCTACTCAAGGCGAGCGCTAAGAGTAGCGTGGAAAATAGGGCAATTCTCTTCATCGTAAAGGAGTTTATCCTTCAAAGAAACTGTAAATTAGCCACATGATCACGAACTTTTTTGAAGGAATTGGAGCCTACGCGATCCTCATGACGAAAGTCTTTAGGAGGCCCGACCGTTGGCGCTTGTTTTTCAAATCGCTCACCAAAGAAATTCAACTCTTGGGGCTCGACTCCATCGGAATTGTGGTGATTTTATCCGTTTTTATGGGTGCGGTGGTTACCATCCAAACCGCTTTTCAGCTCAGCGATGATCCGCTCATCCCGACCTATTACATCGCAATGGCTACGCGCGAGTCCATTACTCTAGAGTTCAGTCCTACAGTGGTCAGCCTTATTCTAGCAGGAAAAGTAGGCTCCAACATTGCCTCATCACTGGGCACCATGCGCGTTAGCGAGCAGATCGATGCCCTAGAAGTCATGGGGGTGAACAGCGCGAGTTTCTTGATACTTCCCAAGGTCGTTGCCTTGTTAGTTTTTAATCCCATACTCATCATCATGTCCCTATTCTTAGGTCTTTGGGGTGGTGCAATGGCGGGCGATTTGCTCGGACTTGTTCCCTTCGAAGAAAGTGTCATGGGATACCGATTAGAATTCATCGTCTTTGAAAACGCCGTATACGGACTCATCAAAGCGACCGTTTTTGCCTTTATCATCGGTAGTGTTAGTGCCTACAGCGGATATTCCGTGAAGGGTGGAGCTGTCGAGGTAGGTGTGGCCAGCACAAATGCCGTAGTGCGCTCTTGTTTGGCCATCATCCTAGCGAACTTTTTGCTTACTGATATGATTTTAACCTAGCCTATGATTCGCGCAGAGAACATACACAAGAGCTTTGGAGAGAATCAGGTACTCAAGGGCGTTGACGTAGACTTTTACAAAGGAAAAACGAATCTTATCATTGGCCGTTCAGGCTCCGGGAAGACCGTTTTTCTAAAGACCATACTCGGCCTGTTTGATCCGGAAGAGGGCGACATCTACTACAATGAAGAGCGTCTAGGCACCATGAGCAAAGAGCGTCGGAAGTTGCTGCACCAGGAGATCGGTATGGTCTTCCAGGGTGGGGCACTGTTCGACAGTATGAGCGTTGCAGAAAACATTCGCTTTCCGTTGGAGATGTTCTCGAACATGACGGAAAAAGAAAAAGATGCCCGCGTAAAATTTGTCATGGATCGTGTTCGT
Source organism: Cryomorphaceae bacterium (assembly GCA_949547975.1). Next base: position 2,330 of record CATITW010000115.1, read on the forward strand.
CTAGAAGGTGCCGACGCGAAATATCCTAGTGAAATTTCAGGGGGGATGCAAAAGCGTGTGTCTATCGCACGCGCTATTTCGATGAGTCCCCATTACCTCTTTTGTGATGAACCGAACTCGGGACTTGATCCAGAAACGGCGATTGTTATTGATCAATTGATCCAGGAAATCACCCACGAGTTTGAAATGACCACCATCGTCAATACCCACGATATGAATTCTGTTTTAGAGATTGGCGACCACGTGATCTTCATGAAAGAAGGCCATAAGGTATGGGAAGGAACGAACGATGAGGTACTTAGCAGTACAAATGCGGATGTTGAGGATTACGTCTTCAAAAGCAAGCTCTTCAAACAGGTTCGCCAGGCCCTTCGCAAATAACTGCGAACCCTACTGACAACTACATTTTCTAGGCTGCCTCTAAAAATTGGGGCATAAAAAAACCCGGATACTTTCGCATCCGGGCTTTTATGGGTTGTGTTAAGCGTGTGAGGATTACTTGATTGTAATGCGCTCTACAGTGTTTACACCTTCGCCTTCAACAGAAAGAATGTACATTCCTTTTGCGTTGTTGCTGAGGTCGATCACTTTGCGCTCACCTGCTACGAAGCTTTCGTTCGCAGCGTAAACTACCTGACCCAAAACATCTACAACAGTTACCGTTGCGTCCGTAGTTGCATCAAGCTCTACGTTTACAACACCGTTAGATGGGTTCGGGAATACAGCTACTGAAGTGAGATCTGCTTCGTTTACACCAATCGTAGAGTTACCTGAAGCAGTTACCCAGATCAGGTGAGAGAAGCTCATGTTGATGCTTGTTTGGTCGTTTCTCCAATCAGAAGGAGATTGCCATGCAGCGTAACGAGTTTCGCTGAACAAGAAGTTAGAACAGTTTGTAGAAGTACTGTCGTAATCCTGGATGAAGTATCCTTGTGGAGCAGACGTGTTGCCTTCTCTGTAGTAGTAGAATGCGAATGAGTTGATATCACCAGTCATCGTTTGGTAGTTGATCGTATCAGAAGTTGTCAAGCCACCTGGAATGAATTCGATGAATACACCCAAAAGCTCATCACCCATCATGCTCAAACCACCTGGGATTTCAACACTTACCTGAGCAACACCTGAATCAGCTACAGTTAGATCGTACTCGATCACTGTTGCGTTAGCTGATGTTGGACCACCTTGGTCTCCGTTTAATGCGCTACCAGCGTAGTCCATCGTCTTAGCCGTAGGCTGTACCGTTGGATCTAATGCTGCATATGTAGCTGCATTGTACTGAACACCAGAGAATGGTGCTGCAAAACCATTCGCGCCTTTGAATACAGTAAAACGAAGTTTATCTGAATTGTTACCATTCAAGATATCGTAACCACCGATCACGTGCAGTGAATCTACAGTGATTGCATCTGTTTCATTGAACTCATTCGCACCCCAACCGTAGTAGTTGAAGTCGTATAAAGCACCTGCAGCGTGGTTGTATGAGTAGCCTGGTGTACCGTCACTGTAGATAAATACAGTAGTGGAATCAGGAGTCGTTCCTACTGCACCCAATACGAGATCAGAGCTGTAGAACTGGTACAAGAAGTCAGTGTAATCGAACTGACCGGCAACAGCGCCACCTTTTTTAGAGATGATGTTCTCTACTTTTTCTTTAGCTGCAGCGTTAGGAGTAATTTCGTTTTGCAAAAGCTTAGAGGTAGCTGCCTCTTGACCGATCGCGTTGAAACCTAGAGCTACTGCCGCAAGGAGTAAAACTTTTTTCATAGAATCTTTAAGTTAGTTTAATGCCTTCTAAGATACATTAATCTAACATATACTAAAGCTTCCGCACCATCATTATTCCATCGCGAACGCTTAAAATCACCTGTTCGACGCGAGGATCGTCCGCAACGTGTCGGTTCAAGGCTACAATCGCCTGTGTGTCTTTATCGTTAGAGGCGACTTCGTCTGCTACTTTTCCTGACCATAAGATGTTGTCAATCAGCATGATTGATCCGGTGGGCATGTGAGGAATGAGCTGTTCGTAGTAGGTCAAGAGTCCCTTCTTGTCGGCATCGAGAAAAATGAGATCCCAGGGCCTGTGCAGGGTGGATAAAACATCTTTTGCTGGCCCGATGTGCAGGTGCATCTGATCAAAGAAAGGACTTTTTGCCCAATACTTTTTGATGATAGTTTCCAGCTCCTCGTTGATTTCTACTGCATGGAACTCACCTTGAGGTTGCAGTCCCTCTACCAAGAAATGCGATGCATAGCCCGTGAAAGTGCCCACCTCGAGGATGTGCTTTGGGCGTTGCATCAGGGAGAACATTTTAAGAATGTGCCCTTGAACGTGCCCGCTGAGCATGCGGGGCATGACAATCTTTACCCAAGTTTCGCGCTCGAGCTCGTTTAAATATTCCGGAGCCTCTGAGGTGTGATCGCTGATGTAGCGGTGCAGTTCGTCACTGAGGTATTCCATGGGTATTTAAATTTTCTTGTAGACCAATTCATAGGCGCTCTCCGCCGTCAAATAGTCGTTCGCTGCGGCCATCACTTCTTCCGCGCTGATGCTGCGGATTTTTTCTGCCACCCCTTCAAAGCTGTTTACTTTTCCAAAATGGAGCAATGCGCGCGCTGCCCCTATAGCGGTGTTCAGGCCGTTTTCTTCGGAAAGAGCCATCTGGCCCAAGAATTGGTTTTTAGCCTTAGACAGCTGCAAGGTGCCCAACTTTTTCTGTTGGAATTTCTCTACTTCCTTCATCACCAGATGCGACGCTTTTGCCGTTTGCGAAGAATCACAACCGAGGTAAATCCCTAGCATGCCGATGTCGCTGTAGAGGTTCATGTAGCTTTCGATGTTGTAGGCGATGCCGTGCTTTTCACGAATATTCAATCCCAGTCTGCTGTTCATCGCAGGGCCGCCCAAAATGTTGTTGAGCAGTAGCAAGGGTCTACGGTTTTCATCGTGTATGCCAGGTGTACGCCAGCCGATCATGTAGTGGTCCTGGAATTGGGCCACAGGATCGACACGTTTGGTAGGGGTAGAGTTGCCTTGAAAAGAGTTGGTCCAACCGTTCGGCGCAAGCTGCCAATGCCCGAAAAACTCCCCGCACATGCGCTCGACACGCTCCCGGGTAAATGCTCCAGAAATCGAAATTTTGATGCGTTCCGCGCTGTAGGTCCTGCCGATAAATTCTAGAATGTCCTCACGCCCCAGTCCATCGACACTGTCTGGAGTACCTAGGATATTTCGTCCTAGTGGATCGCCGGCAAAAATCAAATCTTCGAAATCGTCAAAGATTTGCTCGCTTGGGCTGTCTTTGTAGCTGTAGATTTCGTCTTTAATGACGTCTTTTTCTTTCTCTAATTCACGCTCTGGGAACGTGCTTTGGACCATCACATCACTGAGCAATTCCATCGCGCGGCGCATATCGGCCTTCAGGAAACTTGCGTGAATGATGGTTTCTTCTTTCGTGGTATACGCGTTGAGCTCACCGCCGACATCGTCCAATCGGGAAAGGATGTGGTAGGCTTTGCGTTTGGTGGTGCCTTTGAACAGGTTGTGTTCGATGAAATGTGCGAGCCCTTGCTGGTGCTCAAGCTCATCTCTAGATCCCGCACGAATGGCGACGGCGATATGCGCAACCGTACTCTTTTTGGGTACGAAGGCACATTGTAGGCCATTGGCCAATTCAAATACTGCGGTCTCTTTCATCATTGTTCGTCCAATACCTCTAACAAGGTTCTAAATGCTAAGGCGTGTGTGCCCCAGGCTTTCGCACTTTTGCTTTTCAGCTCGGGCGCATACATCTGCATGTACAGTTTGATGCTCTCCAAATCTTTCGCGCGGTACTGAATACTGAAACTCGGCTGGTCCTGCTCTTGCTCCGGGAAAACTTCCGTAAACATATACGAGGTAAACATGCCTGTATTCATCACTTCAGGGATGTGCTCTTGCTTCATCCACTCCACCCAGCGTTCCACGATGCTTTGGTCGACTACGACCGTGACGTTGTAAATATGTACACTCATGGCGCGAAGGTACGGTAGAACTGTCTTGCTTGTTCGGTGTACAGGCCACTTGGGTAGTAAATCAAATAGGCTTCGAGTGCATTTTTCGCGTCAGCTTGCCCTGCTTTGAATTGGGCCAAAGCAGAAAAATAAAAGGCCTCTTCCTTCCACATTCCCTCGCCGGCAGCAGCTTGTAGGGCAATAAACGTCGTCGCCGCCTCTGCATATTTTGCCAATTTCATTTCGACTTTCCCTTTCCGAAACAGCACATCGTCGTACAGTTCATTCGCGATAAGTACCGACGCCAAACGCGTGTATTGCTCCAAGGCATCTTCCCACTTTCCCCTTGTTTCCGCAAGCATGGGTGAGCGCAATAGCAGCAGCCCCTCATAAGCCGTGTCCTCCACTGTATTCGCCGCGATCAGCAGTGCGTGCTCCATCGCATCATTCGCGATCGACTTGCTCGTCGACTGCAGCAGCACCTCGAGTTGGGTTTTTGCCCAAGGCAAATCGCCTGAATAAAACGCGCACATTGCGCGGCTCAACTTGCTCTGATCGCCTTGCTCAGAGTCGCCCAGCATCGACTCAGCACGTCCAAACTCCAGCATGGCATCCTCGTAATACCCACTAGACAGCAGTGCATCGCCGAACGCGTGGTAGGTCATGCCTCGTTCCATCTTTGAAGGATACCTCGAGCGCATTTGCACGAGCTTTTCGTCGAAGCGATCCAGTGCTTCGTCATTGGTGTCGAGGGTGGATTGAAAAAGAAATTGGTCCCGGGTGAGTTCCCAGTAAAAACAGGGGTAGCAGCTGCCGCTCGAAAATTTCCCGGCAAAGGCGCGTGCATCCTCCAAACCGCCATATTCCTGCTTCACTTCCAGCATCAAACGCAAGGCATTTTCTAGCCAGCCCATCACTGGTGCTTTCCGGCGTTCAGCAATCAAAAAAGTCAATATTTCATGGGACCGCTCCACCTGTTGCGCTTCTAAGGCACTGCGCCCTAAAGCGAGCAACTCGCCGGGTCGGAAGTCGCCTCTTTTTGCCTTGCCTTGAAGAAAGTAGAAGGCCAGCGGAAAGTTTTGCTCTTGACGGTACACATACAGCAGCAAATTTTCAAAAACGGGGGCACCGCCATTCGCTAGTTGAGCGAGTAGTGCTTTTTTAACGGCAACATTATGCACGTCCTCAGGATCTGTACTGATGTTTTGTGAGATGCGTTGTCGCACAGCATTCTGGTAGCTGCCGTTTTGTTCCACAGCCAGCAGGTATGCTTCGTACTGCTCGTCAAAGCGTCCGAGCTGTGCATAGATCTGCGCACGCTCAAAGGCGAGCCGAAGGTTTGGGCGAAGCGCCTCGGCATGTTCGTAGAGCGCCACAGCAAACTCGAGCTCTCCATAGCGCTCTAAAGTCATAGCGACTCCACGTACGCTAAAGGGGTTTTCAGTAACGCGAGTTTTGATGTCTTCCTTCTCAGGGCCTTTCTTCCCGATGGCCTTACTGAGGTAGTAGAAGTCTACATCGTATTG
>CATITW010000116.1 GCA_949547975.1 Cryomorphaceae bacterium
CGCGCCGATCCTTGGTAGATTTGAGGAACGCCTGAGCGGTCGTGCTGCTAAAAATGCCCAATTCCCGTCCTTTTCCAGTTACAAAAACACCTTTCTCCTCGAGAATGTCTACCCTGAAGTCCACTTCCGCGGGGGATTAGGAGTGGTAGGCGCACAATACTACGGTCTTTCGCCGGACAGCGCCATGGCCCGTGTTCAGTTCACTTACAACAACGATACGATCATCACCCTAAAGAGTGGTCGCTTCCTGTTCAAGGATAGTTTGTTGTCCTCCAAGCGGGTCGAGGTCACGGCGCACTTGGGCGCAGACAGCATATACCATCCCTATTGCGAGATGCGTTATGACCCTCGTATGGGCCAAGTGCGTATCATCCGTTTCAAAACCGGTCTGGGGCTCTCGTCTTTCATCGACTCCTACCACAGCATGGATTTCAACGTGGATCAGCTCGTTTGGAATCAAGGTACCCCTACGCTCAACTTTCGCAACCTGAATTTAGGTTCAGAACAAGCTGCGGTCTTTGAATCTCGGCAATACTTCCGCATCACCCGTATGGAGCAGATCGCTGGATTGCAGCAAACACATCCACTGATCAACTTACGCGATGCGGCTTACAGCTTCGGCTACAACGACATGCCCCTGCGCGATCTCACCTATGCCATGCGCATGCCGCCAGAACAAGGGGAGCGTTTTCTTTTCGAAATGGCCATCCAAGGTTTCGTGGAGTTTGACGTGGATCAGCAGACCATCTCTTTGACCGACCGCTTGTTCGAATACTTACAGAACTACCAGGGCAAGCGCGATTATGACGTAATCCAGTTCGTTTCTCGCATTCCGCAAGGTTCAAACGCCCAAGTCTCCCTGCTCAACTATGAGATGGACATTGCAGGGATTTCGCGCATTGCCGTGAGTGACTCGCAACAAGTGAACTTATTCCCGCGCGGCGGAAAAATAACCGTTCAACAGGACATGGACTTCCGCTTTGACGGTCGTATTAACGCCGGTCTGTTCAGCTACTGGGGCATCAACCACAGCTTTAGCTACGACGCTTTTAAGATCGATATGCCGCAGATCGATTCGATGCGCTTTAAGGTAAAGGAGTTCAATCCGCCTCCGGGTGAGCGTGCGGCGCTGGTGAACGTTCAGACCGTTCTTCAAGATCTTCAAGGCCAATTATTGATCGATAAACCCGACAACAAATCCTCCCGTAAATACTTCCCAGAGTACCCCATCTTCGAGGCGCTTAATGATTCGTACGTCTATTACGACCATCCGAAAATTCACAATGGCATCTACGATCGCGGAAGATTTTACATGGCGCTCGACCCCTTCACGATCGATTCTCTAGACAACACGACCACCGATGGTATCGTCTTCGATGCAACCTTTCACAGTGCCGATATTTTCCCGGTTTTTGACCAGCCGCTCACGGTGATGCCGGATTATTCTTTGGGCTTTTCAACGCAGATGCCGCCTACCCCCGCTTACAAAGGAGCGGGTACCTACACGGGAACCTTGGACCTTTCGAATCAAGGCTTGCATGCCGGCGGTGTGATCAACTATTTGCAAAGCGAAACGGTGAGTCCAGATGTACTCTTCTTCCCGGAGCAAGCCACTGGACGCGCGACCACCTTCACGATTGCGGAGAGCGCTGTAGGAAAGGGGTATCCTCAAGCGAACGGTACAGATAATCCGTTCGACTGGCGCCCGTACCGCCAATTCATCACCGCAAAAACCCGCAAGACTCCTTTCGATATGTACACTGCACCGTCCGTGGTGGCTGAAGGTGCGTTGACGTATGGTGCGAACGGCTTGTTTGGTACCGGGGAGCTACGCTACTATACAGCCAAGCACAACAGCGAGAGAGCGGGGTATGAATTTTTCCGTCGATCGTTCATTTCGAACCACCAAGATTTTAGAGTCAAGACGGCGCTCGATGATGAACAGTGGGCTTTCCAGATGCTGAAGTCTACGGCTGAGGTGGACTTTGACAAGCAAGAAGGGGTGTTTGATAAATTGGACCCGTACAGTGCTTTGGAATTTCCGGCGAACCAATACATGGCGTACATGGATCATGCGGAGTGGAAGATGGACAAGGCGACGGTGGACGTGAAGCACAATCAGGACGACGAGGCGTATTTAGTGAGTACTCATCCGCTTCAAGACAGTTTGGATTTTACGGCAGGTTATGCCCGTTTTGCCTTAGCACCAAGTTTGCTCGAAGTCTTCGATGTCGAGGAAATAGAGGTGGCTGACTCGCGCGTGCTCCCCGATAGTGGCTATGTTGTGATTCGCAAGAATGCTTCGATGGACCCGCTCAAAAAGTCGGTGATCGAGGCGAACCGCTGGACGAAACTTCATACGTTTTACGATGCCACGGCGCGCATACGTGGGAAATACAAATACAATGCGATCGGCACGTACGACTACCTCGATGAGGAGGGCAGCGCTTGGCCTATCGATTTTGAAAGTATCAAGCCAGATACTTCAGGAACCACGATCGGAAAGGCGACTGTGGAGGAGGAAGATGATTTTTATCTGAGTCCATTCTTTGGGTATCGAGGCGGGGTGGAATTGGTCGCGGATCAGAAAAATATGTTCTTTAAAGGATCGATCATGATCCAGCACGACTGTAAAAATCTACAGAGCATGTGGTACGATATTGCTAGTTCGATCGACCCGATGGACATCGTGATTGACTTGCCAGTGAACGATCCTACACAGCTTCGTGACAACACCTTTAACGGCATTTACATCTCCCAAGATAGCTTGGGAGGACACAGTAATTTCTTGTCCAAATATGCCGATCGCGCGGATATCGAAATTTTATCTGCCGATGGGGTACTGTTCTACGACCACGAGGAGCAGGGCTATGTCATTACAACCATCGAAAAACTAAAGGATTACAAAACACCTGACCCCTATTTAGTCTTCCACAACTACGATTGTGATTTGTACGGTACGGGCCAGCTTTCTGTTCTGGAAAAAACCGGTGCGGTCACCACAGCTATGGCAGGTTCAGCGACGCATGATCTGGTCAAAGACGATGTGAGCCTCGATGCCGTCTGGATGATCGATGCACCGCTAGATAAAGACGCATGGGAAGCGGTTGCGCTGCTTTTTGCCGATGGATCAGGTACGACTCGAAGCTATGATGAGGCCTACCAGCAAGGTATTTACGGTCTGATGGGCGTGAAGGATGGCGATAAATTCATGGATAATCTCGGTACGCACGAGCTTGAAGGAAAGTTCCCGAGAGAGATGCGTAAAAGTCTTGTGCTCAGTGGGGTAGATCTAGAGTACAGCGGTGGTTTCAAAAGTTTCCGTTCCAAGGAAGAAGCCATCATCCAAAACATCTACAACATTCCTGTATTCGCGAAAGTGGACTGTTTGATCGAAATGAAGGAGCGCCGTCGAGGCAGCGAATTCACCATCTATCTCGACAATGGTACGGACTACCTCTATATGAA
>CATITW010000117.1 GCA_949547975.1 Cryomorphaceae bacterium
GGCTCCATAGAAACTTCGCCAGGAGTTCTAACGTCTACTAAACTTGCGTTTTCGTGGTTGATTGCTTCGTTGATTGTCATTACATTCAAAATTTATTGGTGTAAAGGTACAATGAACCTATTCCAAAAATGCGGAACAAGAGTCACGATTACCAAATAGTAATTTCTTCCCCTTCAGGTTTTAAATTTTCACCTTCTTCACAACCAAAGGCTGCTTTGAATTCCGGCATATTACTCACTGTACCTGATACGCGGAATTCTGCAGGACTGTGTGGATCAGTGGTCACTTGATTTTTGAAGTACTCGTCGCGGCCGTTACTCTGCCAAACTTGGGCCCAGCCTAAGAAGACGCGTTGCTCGTCAGTGAACCCATCAATCGGCTCAATCTCCTTATCGCCCTTCCAGTTTTGGTAGGCGTAGTAGGCGAGTGTAAGACCGCCAAGGTCGGCTATGTTCTCACCCAAAGTCAATCGTCCGTTTACATTCACACCCGGCAATACTTCGTAAGAAGAATATTGGTCAGCGAGCTGTGTAGTCAACGTCTCAAACTGTGCCTTGTCTTCATCCGTCCACCAATTCTCAAGATTGCCGTCCGGTCCGTATTTGGCGCCTTGGTCGTCAAAACCGTGCGAGAATTCGTGACCAATGACGCCGCCGATGGCTCCGTAGTTGATCGCCGCATCCGCTTCAGGGTTGTAGAACGGTGGCTGCAAGATACCTGCAGGGAATACAACCTCATTGTTGAGTGGGTTGTAGTACGCGTTCACAATGTGTGCACCCATACCCCATTCGCTCTTATCTACCGGCTCATCAATCTTCGCCAAATTCTTCTTGGTGAAGTACACAGACATACTTTTCAAATTCGCAAAATAGCTGTCCTTTGAGATTTCTAGATCGCTGATGTCCTCCCACTTATCAGGATACCCAATCTTGTAGGTAAAGGCGTCCAATTTTTTACGTGCTTTCTCCTTGGTAGCATCTGTCATCCAAGTCAACTGGTCGATACGGCCGCGGAATGCTGTGCGCAAATCTTCGACCATTTGCTCCACCTCCGCTTTGTGCTCCTCTGGGAAGAATCTGTCTGCGTACAAATGCCCTACTTGCTGGCCTAACATACCTGTAGAGCCTTGAACACGCTTCCATCTTGGATTCATCTTTGGCTTCCCGCGCAAGGTCTTTTGGTAGAATTCAAACGAGGCAACTTCCAAGGCATCATTCAATGCGCCCGAAGCACCATTTATGATGTGCCATTTGTGGTATTGCTTCCAAGTGTCGAGTGAAAAATCGGCCACTTTAGCTTCTATGCGAGAAAAGAATTCCGGGGCACTGTTCACTACTGTTCTATCGTCCAAGCCCAATTCCGCCATGTAAGCAGCAACAGGCATGGTAGGTGCTAAGGCCTGCCACTCACTAACCGTCATAGGGTTGTAACGCTTGTCTGCATCGCGCATTTCCACGCGGGACTTCATCGCTTCTGCCAAAGCATATTCCAAAGCATAAATAGCTGCTGCATCTAATTCGCTGCCCGTGAGCTCCGCCACGGTCGCGATGTGCGCACGATATGCCTCTTGAAGTTTGACACTTTCTTCATCTTCTCGTAGGTAGTAATCTCTGTCTGGAAGACCTAGACCGCCTTGGCCTACGTACAAGGCATTGACTTTCGAATTTTTCGCATCCGTTCTAACATAGGCATTTACAGGTGCACTCACGCCGTAAAATTTGTGTTGGGCCATGAGGACAAAAAGTTCCTCGAGCGAGGTAACAGCATCCGCTGCTTCTAAGAATGGTACGAGTTCCGCAGTACCGCGTTCGTTACGCGCTACACTGTCCATACCACTTACTACTAGATCGCCGATCAATTGCTCGTCGGAGCCTTTTTCAAAAGTCTCGGCAACCACTTCCGCGAATAACTCTTTGAGTCGTTGTTTGTTGGCCTCGCGAAGTTTGTTGAATTCGCCCCAACGCACTTCGGTTTCAGGGATTGGGTTTGCTTCTCTCCAACCACCGGCGGTGTATTGGAAGAAATCGTCACAAGCATGTATGCTCGTATCTAAATGCTCAAGTGGAAATGCCGGGCGAGCTTCTGCCATTTCCGATTCTGGTGCGGCACATGAAGCCAGCGCACCGAGAGATAGTAGTACTAAATGTTTTCTCATAATACAGGGTTATGAAGCCTTACGCTTCCAGGTTTTAAATGTGAAAGAGTGTTTGTGTTTTTCGTCCGTTGGATGATGTTCTTGGGTGACCAATTCAAAATCGGCCTCATCAAATGGCGGAAAGAACGCATCGCCTTCAAA
>CATITW010000118.1 GCA_949547975.1 Cryomorphaceae bacterium
GAAAACCCACGAAAAAGGAGAGCAGCAGGAAGCTTAAAAATTGGCCCCAGAGGCCGATCGGCCACGTTTTTACCCACATCAGCACCGGAATGTGAAACAGATACAGGCTGTAGCTCCATGCGCCGATGAGTCGGAAAGGTTCGAAACGAAGAAATTGACTGAAGAAATGGCGGCCTTGAGCGCCCAATAGCGTTATGCTCAGCAGCGCTCCCACCGGCAAAAACACACTGCGGTCCGTAAAGCCGGTTGCCTGCACGCTCCAAACCGAGAGCACCACCACTGCCGCGACCGCAAGCCAAGGCATCGCGCGGTGCCCGGTCCACCCTGCGAACCGCTCTGGGTACAACGACTCCACACTCGCAACCGCTAAACCAAACATGAACACCGACAGATATTTCAGCGTGTTGTGCCTCGGCAGCTCCACCACAAAATCTAGCGCCAGAGAGCCCAAGGCCAGCAGCACGATCGCCGCAAAGATGCCGCGAGGAGACCAGCGCAATACATAAGCAAAGCCCGCAATTATTACTGGGGAGAGCAAATAGTAGACAAACTCGGTCGGTATGGACCAGAAAATATGGTCGCCGCGCATCAGAAAAAGGTGCTCGAAGATCTCGCTTGGCGCATGAATGACGACGGGGAGGCCGACAGAATTGGCCACGCGAAATACCAGGAGTGCTAAGAGGAACGGCGGATAGATGCGTAAAAATCGGCGGGACGCGTAGTAGGTCCAATACACCTTGTCGCCCCTGCCCTCGCGCCACACACGAATGATCTGACGGTCCAGTAAATAGGCGGAAATGATGAAAAATAGGTAGACACCGATCTTGCCACGAACGAGCAAACTGCCGGCGCCCAGCGGAGCGATGCCTTGATTGAAGGCATGTCCAAAGAGAACGAGCAAAACTGCCCATCCCCGCAGACCGTCCAGCGCGGGATTGTGCCCTGCTTTATGGTCGTACGGGAATAAGAAGTCTCTAAACGACATTACTTTTTAAACTCAAGCAAGGTCTTGCGAATGATCGCTACACAGTCGTCCATCTGCGCTTTAGTCATCACGAGTGGTGGTGCAAAGCGGATGATATTTCCGTGCGTAGGTTTCGCTAACAATCCATTCTCCTTCAGGGCCACACAAATGTCCCAAGCGGTCGAACTGTCCGGTGTATCGTTGATAATAATCGCATTCAACAGGCCTTTTCCGCGCACTTTCGTCACGAGCTCGGTCTCTGCAATAATCGCATTCATCTGGTCTCTAAAGTACTGGCCCAATTCACGCGCGTGCGGTGCCAAACCTTCATCCTTCACTACTTCCAATGCCGCCATCGCCACTTCTGCCGCGATCGGGTTTCCACCGAAGGTACTTCCGTGTTGTCCAGGCTGAATCACGCCCATCACTGCATCATCTGCAAGCACGGCACTCACCGGATATACACCACCTGAAAGTGCCTTTCCTAGAATCAGCACATCTGGTTTTGCGTAAGTCGCCTGACGCTCACACGTATTTCCACAAGAACAGTTACCACATACCGCAAGCATCGAACCTGTACGTGCAATACCCGTCTGTACCTCATCCGCGATGAACAGCACATTGCGCTCTTTACACATCGCCGCAGCCTGCTGGATAAAGTCATCTGCCGGCGTATTCACCCCAGCTTCCCCTTGGATCGGCTCCACCAAGAAACCAACCACGTTCTCGTTCATCAGCGCAAAGTTGAGCGCTGCAGTGTCGTTATATGGAATGCTCACAAAGCCCGAGGTATACGGACCGAAGTTATCGCGAGCGTCTGCGTCGTCACTAAACGAAATGATCGTCGTAGTTCTACCGTGGAAATTGCCTTCACATACCACAATGATACCTGCATTTTCAGCAACGCCTTTTCGTTCGTACCCCCACTTGCGCGCGAGCTTGATCGCCGTTTCCACAGCTTCAGCCCCCGAATTCATCGGAAGCACTTTATCAAACCCGAAGGTTTCACTCATATATTTTTCGTACTCCCCAAGCTTGCTGTTGTAAAAAGCACGCGAAGTCAGCGTCAATTTTTGCGCCTGCTCCACCATCGCACCTACAATCTTCGGGTGACAATGCCCCTGGTTCACCGCACTGTAGGCAGAAAGGAAATCGAAATAGCGCTTTCCTTCCACGTCCCATACATAAACGCCCTCACCTCGGTCCAAAACGACCGGTAACGGGTGGTAGTTATGCGCTCCGTAGCGCTCCTCGAGTTGCATCAGTGCTTCTGAAGTCTGTGACATATCTGCTGTATTTAAATCGTATTCCTCGCAAATATAAGGTTTGAAAGTGGGCGTATTGGACCTATTTCGCATAACTTAGACACGCTTTAAACAAAAACACCTTATGAAAAAAGTTCTACTCTCACTAGGCGTATTCGCTTTGAGCCTAGGTTCTGCCTACGGCCAGTATTACCACGGCGCCCCAGGTACAGGTAACCCAGGTACCCAAAACACCGAAGACACTGAATACCCAGTGGGCAGCGGACTACCGACCGACTGGTCTTCGATCTTAGGCGCAGCGCAAACTGCAGGTACATATTCTCCGGCACAAACCATCCCGTTCGACTTCATGTTCAACGGCGATACCGTAACCACCTACCGCGTATCCAACACCGGTATCCTTACTTTCAGCCAGGCTGCTGCTCCAGCGGCTCACCCATCCGGTGCCGTATCCGCACTTAGCGCAAGCACCGTACCCGATTCTTCTGTATGTATCCTCGGGGTAAACGGTAGCGGCTCGAACGATCAGATCGCACGCAAGACCTTCGGTACAGCACCGAACCGTCAAGAGTGGATCATTTTCGCTTCTTACAGCGCGACCGGAACCAGCACATCGCACTGGACCTACTGGTCGATCGTACTAGAAGAAGGTTCAAACAACATCCACATCGTCGATCAGCGCACTGCTGGCTGGGCGGGCAGTTTGAACATCGGTGTTCGCGTAGATGCGACCACTATCGATGAGATCGCTGGTGTAACTTCCGGTTCTACCAACGCTCCTGACCGTACGGACAACACGCACTACACCTTCATACAAGGAGTACAGCCGGAATACGAAATGGCAGGAAACTCAGTGAACCTAAATCCTTACCTCGCACTTACCTCTGCGCCTTTCACGATCGGTGCAGACTTCGTAAACAACGGTAGCCAAACCGTCACTAGCGCAGACCTTAACATCAGCGTGAACGGTGGTGCTGCACAGACCAGCTCATTATCTAATCTTTCGATCGCTTCTCTTGCCACTGGCACAGCTGTAGCGACTACAGCTTGGACTCCTTCAGCAACAGGTAACTACGAGATCAAAGCATGGTTATCGAACCTGAACGGTACGGGAGTGGATGCTGACCTTTCTAATGATACTGCGAGCATCACGGTACAGGTAGTTCCTGCCTTAACCACACGTTACCCGCTCTACGAAACCTTTACGTCTTCGACGTGTCCTCCGTGTGTTCCAGCGAACATAAACATGGAAACCATATTTGCTGCAAACCCGGGCGAAGCGAATTCTATCAAATACCAGATGAGCTGGCCAGGTTCAGGGGATCCTTACTACTACGCAGAAGGCGGCGATCGCCGTACCTACTACGCAGTAAATAGTGTTCCTAACGTAGCTATCGACGGCGGTTGGAATGCAAACGGAAACAACCTTAGCCAACAAATCTTTGACGATTTCCAAGCGGTTCCTTCGTTTGTAGAGATGAGCGCAACCTTCAGCAAATTCTCACAAACGATCGAAACGACAGTCACTATCGATCCGCTTGCGGACAACTCGTCTTCCAACCTTGCACTCTTCGCAGTGATCTACTCGAAGCGCGATACAGCGAACGTTGGAACCAACGGTGAAACCGAGTTCATTCATGTGGTTAAAAAGATGATGCCTTCTTCAACCGGTCAGAGCTTGAGCGGTTTGACTGCTGGAACGCCGATCACGCAAACGTTGAGCTACACTTTTAACGGCAACTACCGCCTTCCTGCAAACGCGGGCGATGCGATCAACCTCGCTACGGAGCACACCGTTGAAGACTTTGACAACCTCGGGGTGATTCTTTGGATCCAAGATGCCGTAACGAAAGAAGTACTTCAAAGTACGGATGCTTCGTACACGATCGGCCAGTTCGAGAATGAGCTTGCAGCATCGTTGAATATCTACCCGAACCCTGCTACCGACCGTATTTTCGTTGAGGCAGACTTCGAAGGAGAAGCTACAGCGCGTTTGATCAGCATGCTCGGTCAAGAAATCAAAGCACCTACCGCGACACTTTCTGCGGGTCAGCGCCTTGAAATCTCTACCAGCGATCTCGCACCAGGTACTTACCTCCTCGTGGTGAGCAAGGAAGGTACGACTCACGCGACTCCTGTCATCGTACAGTAGTCCGTTCCATAGGCTTCTGCTTGGTTTTTCGGGCGGAACAACACACAAGGCGATCTCTTCGGGGGTCGCCTTTTTTCTTGGCCAATTCTTCCCATTAAACCCTACTTTTGCAACCTATGTCAAGAAAGAGAAAACGCATCCCCAACCTCGAGAAGGTTCTATTAACAGATATCGGCAACAAGGGCAAGGCCGTAGGTAGACACGACGAGCGCGTGGTATTCGTCACTGGCGGTGTGCCGGGCGATATCGTGGATGTTCAAGTCACCAAAAAGCGCCGCTCCTACCTCGAAGGAAAAGTCATTCACGTGCACGAATACAGCGACGACCGCGTAGAGCATAAATGCGATTATTTCGGCGTTTGTGGCGGGTGCAAGTGGCAAAACCTGAGCTACGACAAGCAGCTGGAGTACAAGGACAAAGAGGTGCGTCAGAATTTGAAAAAAATTGGCCACGTGGAGCCGCAAGAGTATTTGCCGATCCTCGGAAGCGCCAAACAATACGAATACCGCAACAAGCTCGAGTTCAGCTTCACGGACAACAAATGGCTCACCCAAGAGCAGCTCGAGAGCGGCATAGAGTTCCCGGAGCGCCGCGGAGCCGGTTTCCACATCCCTGGATTCTGGGATAAGATTTTGGACATCGAGCACTGCCATTTGCAGCCGGAACCTACCAACGCGATTCGCAATTTTGTTCGCAATTGGGCGATCGAACGCGACTTGCCGTTTTTCCAACCCCGTTCTCAGGAAGGCTGGTTGCGTACCATGATGGTACGAGTAGCATCTACCGGTGAAGTCTTGGTGGTGATCCAGTTCAAGACCGAGCGCAAAGACGACAGAGAGGCACTTTTGGCGGAATTGGCCGCGAAATTTCCCGAAATCACTTCGTTGCAATATGTGATCAACGAGAAGCAAAACGACACGATCTACGATCAGGACATCATTACGTATTCGGGGAAATCCTTTATTGAAGAGGCGATGCCGAAGTACAGTGGTGAGGGTGAATTGCGCTTTAAAATTGGTCCGAAAAGTTTCTATCAAACCAATCCGGACCAAGCCTACGAGCTCTACAAAGTAGCCGTAGATATGGCCGATATTCAGCCCGACGAACTGGTTTTTGACCTCTATACCGGAACTGGAACGATCGCCCTATTTATGGCCGAAAAAGCCAAAGAAGTGGTTGGTATCGAGCTCATCCCAGAAGCCATTGAGGATGCACAACTCAATGCGAAGAACAACCGCATCGACAACGCCACGTTCTACGCGGGTGACATGAAAGATGTCTTTAACGAATCCTTCATCGCTAAACACGGCAAACCGGATGTCCTTGTCACTGATCCTCCGCGCGAAGGCATGCACGGCGACGTGGTCGATCTGCTGCTTAAACTAGAGATTCCTCGCATGGTCTATGTCAGCTGTAATTCAGCGACGCAAGCTCGTGATCTAGGACTGCTCAGCGAAAAATACGACGTGGTTCAAAGCAAGGCCGTAGACATGTTCCCGCAAACCCATCACATCGAAAACGTTGTTCAGCTCAAGCTAAAGGCGTAATTTCACAGCACCTATGAAAACAACTCAAATTCTCGACGCTGGCGAGATCCAGCACAAAATCCAGCGCTTGGCCTGGGAACTCTACGACAGACACAGCCGCGCAGAGCAGCTCTACATCGTAGGCATAAAAGAAAATGGGTACTGGCTTGCACAGCAACTCGCAAGCAAACTCGCTGCGATCAGTACGATCAAAATAGAGCTGCTTCCTATCGAGATGGACAAAGACGCACCGGTACTAGAAGATATTAGACTGGACCTGCCTGAAAATGCAGAAATTGCCTTGATCGATGATGTTCTGAACAGTGGACGTACTTTGCTATGGGCGGTGATCAAGCTCATGGAATTCCGTCCGCACCAGCTCTCTACCACCGTTCTAGTAGACCGCAGCCACAAGCGTTATCCGGTAAAGGCCGATCTGAAAGGACTCAGCCTCAGCACCACCTTACAAGACAGCGTAAAGCTAAATGTCGAAGACGGGAAAGCCGTTAATGTCGTACTCGTCTAAAAGACACTACGGTTTCGATCCATCAAACAAGGCCAGCGCATCTTCCACGGTGAGCTGGTCTCCTTGCATACGATGCTTTGCTTGAAAGTAAAACGGGCGACGTTCAAAGAGGTGTTTCGCGATAAATTCCATCTTATCATCCTGGTTCTTAAGCAGCGGACGATCCGTATCCTCCTCAAGCCTCTTGGCCAATTCTGCCACGCTCACATCCAAATACACCGTCTCACCAACTTCATTTAACGTCTCCATGTGATTATAAAACACGGGCGTACCTCCTCCGAGCGCTACTACTGAAGCCTCTGGCGAACTTTTCACCCACTCCATCAGCACCTCGTGTTCCTTCTTACGAAAAGCCAATTCCCCTTTCTGCTCCATAAACTCCGCTATCGAACCGCCCAACTCTTGCTCTAGCAACGCGTCTAAATCCACAAACGGAATTTTTTTCGCCGCTGCGAATGCCGCTCCAAGCGTTGTTTTACCCGCGCCCATATAGCCTAAGAATATGTATTTCATCACCTTACGATTTACCTCTCAAAGGTACAGCCCACACCGCTTGAACAGCCGCCCCAAAAAAGATTTTGATTTTTTTCTGAACCCCTTGTGAAATTCCAATTCCGATGTATATTTGCACCCCGCAACGCGGAAAGAGGTCGATCTCTTAGCTCAGTTGGTAGAGCAATACACTTTTAATGTATGGGTCCAGGGTTCGAGCCCCTGAGGGATCACTTAAGAAAGCCTTCTCTTGATTATCAAGGGAAGGCTTTTTCTTTGGACATCATTAAGCACTTAGTACATACTATAATGTACTCTGTGAGTAAAAACACTCTGCAAACCGATGAATATCAGCTCTGCTCGAGTCTTTGTTCTTAGTTTTGTACGCATACCAGCAAGAACCTTTACAACCCAGAGAATATTCAGACCATGAGCTTCGTACCTTCTAACGTGAACATCATAGACAAAGGCGAGCATTACGCCGGACGCTACACCCAAGATGAACTTCGCATCGAAGTAGAATTGCGCTTTCACGAGCAGGGCCGTGTGCGTTTGATCGTCCATGTCAACACAAAAGTAGAAGAAGACATCGAACTGCGCATGCCTACTACAAACGCCATGAGCACCAAAATGCATGCTACAGCGCTTATTATGAGTGCCGTACAAAGACACTCCTAATTTTTTCACGAAACCGCTTTGTTCATAGCTTTTTCAATCTAAATTTGCACTTCCTTGCCCAGGTGGTGAAATTGGTAGACACGCTATCTTGAGGGGGTAGTGCGAGCAATCGCGTGCAAGTTCGAATCTTGTTCTGGGCACCATTATTTTCTTTCAAGTCTTTATACCTTTACACCGTATGAAAGACACCCCCCAAACCACACCTACAACCGCCGTTCTCACAGTTCCTAAATCTCTGATACGAACCGCGAAAACTACACAAGCCCTCAGCACAGCTCTCGCTGCAAAGCTCGCTTGGCGTTGGTTTCTGACCCCCTTTTCATTTAAAATGCCTGATCGCGAGCGCCCGTTTGAAGAGCGCTTCAACGGCCCAGAAATGGTCACCCACCCCAAAGGCCTCACCTACCCCGTATACACCTTAGGCACAGGCGCGAAAAAACTACTCCTGGTTCACGGATGGGCAGGAAGATTCACGCAGTTCGGTCCTTTACTCACGCACCTTGAGCAACTCTACCCTGAACTGCTCGAAGAATACAACGTAGTTGGATACAACGCATTGGCCCACCGCGGTGCCCAAGGCAAGCGCACCCTTATGCCCGAGATCGGTGAATGCATCGCGCAGCTCTCTGAAAAATTTGGCGGGTTCGACGCCGTAATCGCGCACAGTATAGGTGCGAATGCGACGATGTACGCCGGGGCAGCGCTCCAAGCCGATTTTAAAAAGCAAGTACTCATCGCTCCTCCGGGACGGATCTCTGCGATGGTACATATTTTCTGCGCTACGCTTGGCTTTAATGACAAAGTGAAAGCGCGAATAGTACAGAATCTGAGTAAAGCCTTCGGTGAAGACTTTGACTCGTACAGTGCGCCGGAATTGGCCCCGAATAATACTATTCCAGCGCTCGTATTTCATGACACCGACGACAAGGACACGCCTATCGAACTGGGCCGTGAAGTGGGTGAGAAAATTGCGAATGGTCGTTATGTAGAGACCCAAGGACTTGGGCACCGCCGCATTCTTCGAGACGAAACCGTAGCCAAGCACATTGCCGATTTTCTGTTTTAACAGCTCATTGTACAAACCTTGGAACGCCTATTGCGTTATCCATACGTATGAAAAATCTCTTCCTAGTTTTATCGACCGCGCTACTCGTGTTTTCCTGCGAGGCGCAAACACAAACCAGCACTATGAATACAGCTCCTGATCAATTCCCTGTGGAAAAATCCGAAGGCGAATGGAAAGCGCAACTGACTCCTGAAGAATACTTTGTCCTACGCCAAAAGGGTACAGAACGTCCTTTTACAGGAGAATACAACATGCATTTTGAAGAAGGCATTTACAATTGCCGCGCTTGTGATGCCCCCCTTTTTAAAAGCGATTCAAAATTTGACTCGCACTGTGGATGGCCGTCTTTTGATGGCGGTATTGCTTCGGGCGCTATCGTAGAGAAATTGGACAAAACACACGGAATGATCCGTACCGAAATCTTGTGCGGATCTTGCGGTGGACACCTCGGTCACGTCTTCAACGACGGACCTACGGAAACCGGGCTGCGTTACTGTGTGAATAGCCTAAGCATCTCCTTTGACGAAGAGGACGAAAAAAAGTAAAAAATATTCGCGAAGCCTTGAAGGTGCTGAAGAGCTGAGGATCAGATACTTTGTTTGATCCTTCCGCGAAATCGCCCGAACGCCGACCGTGTTTTTTCATCTTTTTCCCGCGGTAGCCTTGCATAAACCAAAAGTCGCTATATATTTGCACCCGCTTAGGGCGATTAGCTCAGTTGGTTCAGAGCACCTGCCTTACAAGCAGGGGGTCACTGGTTCGAATCCAGTATCGCCCAC
>CATITW010000119.1 GCA_949547975.1 Cryomorphaceae bacterium
CGTGTTCATCTTCCAGTTTCCTGCTACAATTCTTCTTCTCATGATCTTATCTATTATCTATCTATTCTTAAAAAAATTCCGCCCGTACCCGTGGGTCCAAAATCGCGTAGATCACATCCACTAACGTGGTTAGAACCACAAACACAAACGCTATGACCAGGACACAGCCCATAGTCACCGGCAAATCTCGTGTATTTAGCGCTTCTACCAATAATTTTCCCATGCCATTCCAACCGAAAATAATCTCCACAAACACAGCACCGGCAAGCAGCGAAGCGAACCACCCACTGATCGTCGTTATGATAGGGTTAGAAATCACCGGCAGGACATGGCGCAACAGCACCTTCCATTCTGGCAATCCTTTTGCACGGGCCGTACGCACAAAATCCAGCTGAGTAGTCTCCAAAATGGACTTTCGAGTCAGCTGCACCACCACTCCGATCGGGCGAATACCCAAGGTAAACGCAGGCAACACCAAATTTCTAAGCGATACAAAACGCTCACCGCTATAGTCATCCACCTCGAACAAGGAGCCCGTTAAGTGCAACCCGGTCCACGGCCCTAATAAAAAAGCAAAGACCCAAGCAAAAAGTACCGCCGTAAAAAACGAAGGCAAACTCATCCCCAAAGAACTAAATGCCAGTAATCCTTTATCGAGCCACCTACCTTCACTGTAAGCCGCCACGGCGCCCAAGACCATGCCCACGACCACCGCAAAGCCGATCGCCACAGAGGCCAGCAACGCTGTATTCGGAAAGGTAGCACCGATCAGCCCGGTCACTTTTTGACCTTGACGCTGGTAGCTTTCACCAAAATCTGGAACTTTAACCACGGGGCCATCCGCCCAATCTACCGGCGATATACGTCGGAGATAACGGCCGTATTGCACATGCAAGGGCTGATCCAAACCATATTTCGCCTTTACTGCAGCAAGGGCCGCAGGATCGTCTCTTTTACCCAGCATCATTTGCGCTGAATCTCCGGGGACCACCGTAAAAAGGAAAAAGACAAGGGTAGCCACGCCCCAAAGCGTCACTAGTGAAAGTCCCAGTTTTTCAGCGGCGAATCGAATCAATGTGGGCTGTCGTTATAGTGGAATTTCTGGTGCACAACACCTTTGCGAAGCACGACCCAACCTGGATTCGATCGAACCATGGTTTTCAGTGTGGTTTCATCCGTGAATGCAAAAGGTACATCCGGCGAAAGCCCTACCGCTTGCAAATCTTCAGGCATCGAAGCAGAGAGCGCAACGACAGGCGTACCGTTAGCCAGCAACTGATCGACAGTCGGCTGCATATGCTTCCAACCCTCTTCATGGGTTTTTGCTCTATTGTAGGCCACAAGCAGCCATACTTCTTCTAAATCTAAAATACTGTCGGTCCAGTCCCCATAGTCGCTCATGATAATGAAATCATGCACCGGCGGCTCGTACCCCTCTTTAACCATCACCGTTTTCGAGAGCTCGCTCAGCATGGTCCATTCTTTTTTCTCCCACCACTTTTCATCAATGTAAGCTTTGGATGAGATTTCTACGCGCTCACCACCCGCATTCTCCATCGTGTAATACACTTCGTATTGAGGGGGCTCCAAACCCAATTCCTCCGCGGGCTTCATCCCTTCTTTAATGCTCAATCCCTCGGCATACGGACGAAAATCCTCCACCGGCAAATGGTTCAGCACGTGGTTGGTGAACCAGATACTGAACAACAACGAAATCCCCACCAAAGCATAGGAAATCTTTTGCGGCACACGGTCAAAAATCCTAGACTCGCCCCACCATAAAATTAGGATCAGTACCGACAAAATCACATCCTTGTAGAAACTCTCCCAAGGCGTCAGCGGGATCGCGTCGCCGAAGCAGCCGCAATCTGTAACTTGGTTAAAATAGGCGCTCCAAAAGGTCAAAAAGGTGAAAAAACCGATCATCGCCGAGAGCAGCACAAGGACCAAACGTTTCCAAACGCCCAAGAGCAGGGCCACCCCGAGCAACACTTCTGCAGCCACCAGCAAAATCGCCAAAACCAAGGCAAAAGGCTCGAAGAAAGGCAGGTTCAATACTTCCTCGCTGAAATACTCTTCCAGTTTGAAGCTAAATCCTACGGGATCGTTCATTTTGACCAATCCGCTAAAAATAAAAAGCCCCCCTACGATGAGCTGTGAAATTCTTGCAAGCACTGTCCGGATCATAAATAAGAGTTTAAGCGGTTGCTTTTTCCATGAATTTAATCAATGCGAAAACGCTGTAGTTAATCATGTCTAAATAATTGGCATCGAGACCTTCACTGACTAAAGTCTTGCCGGCATTATCTTCGATCTGTTTCACGCGAAGTAGCTTTTGCAAAATCAAATCTGTAAACGACGAAACGCGCATATCGCGCCAAGCCTCGCCGTAGTCGTGATTTTTACGCAGCATCAATTCCTTGGCTTCATTCGCCTTCTCCAGATAGGCTGCACTGGCCTGTTCCCAATCCATGTCCGGCTGCTCGACCACCCCGCGTTCAAGCTGGATCAATGCCATAATGCTGTAATTCAGGATGCCGATAAATTCGCCTTCTAACGGATCGTCCACCAGTTGAGTTCCTTTATC
>CATITW010000120.1 GCA_949547975.1 Cryomorphaceae bacterium
CATTTTTCAACGTGTGAAACACACGCTCAATCATAGAATTTGAGGCCATGACACTTTTACCTGCAACCCAATGCGTCACTCTAAAGTACATATAGAGCAGTTCGGTGTCAATAATTTTTTTGTTCTCACTGCCGCGCAGGTGGCGGCATAAAGAGACTGGTGAAGAGCTCACCAGGGATTTTACATTTTTAGCCGAAGGCACCAAGTTTACCGCAGAGTTGGCGGATTTTTTAAAACAAAGAGGTCGATAACCGCTTAGATCCCATCTCCACTATCGCGTACTACTACCGGGTTAAAGCCAAATCAGCACGTAAGAACTACAAACAAAAGAAGGGAGGCTATAAGGACTGGAACCAAGCTGCTCATTGTGAGGAGTATCTTGTCTTTCCGGAGAACCTGACCCCTCACTTAGCGATTGATGAAGTCAACTTTACCCAAGGAGAACTCTACACTTTTGTGAGCTCCAGAGATCGAGAAGGACGCGCACAGAAGTTAGTGGCTATGATCCGAGGCACGCGTAGTGAAGACATTATTAACGTGTTGAACCGCATTGCTTTATCCAAGCGTCTAGAGGTTGTGGAAGTGAGTTTAGATATGGCCTCCAACATGCGTAAGGCATGTGAAATGGCTTTTCCCAACGCTTCGTTGGTCATTGATCGGTTCCATGTGGTGCGTTTGGTTATGGACGCCATGCAACACGCACGCATAGACCAGCGCTGGAAAGAGATCGACAAGGAGAACGAAGCCATTAAACAGGCCAGAAGTAAAGGAGCTAGATACAAGCCGCTGATCCTAAGCAATGGCGACACACCCAAACAACTCTTGGCTAGATCACGGTATCTACTCTACAAGTTGCCCTCACAGTGGACGCAGTCTCAGCTACATCGTGTAGGGCTACTCTTTCAACTGTATCCAAGTATAGAAAAGGCATACCGGTTGGCCTGGGACTTTAGAAGCATTTACAACGCGCATTCTAAGGAAAAGGCAATCCAGTTGTTTCAAGACTGGATCAGGCAAGCCAAGGAGGTTGGGACAGATCACTTCAACACCGCCAGTGAAGCTGTCCTAAACCATTTTGAAGGAATACTAGCCTTCTTCAACAACAAAAGCACCAATGCACATGCCGAGTCTCTAAACGCTCAAATCAAACTCTTTAGAGCCAACCTCAGAGGCGTCAGCAACACCAAATTGTTCCTCTACAGACTCCAGAAAGTCTTTGCTTAAATTAGCTTACTCCCCACAAAAAAGACCTGTCCCCTTTCTATGCCATTTATTCAAATTAAACGCAAAACCCTGGTTGAACCCAGGTACCACAAAAACATGGGACGCATTGTCGTTCCCGTGACCAAAATTCAAAAGACCTTTTTAGGCATCCCAATCCAAACCCTGCACAAATACCGCGAGACGTATCACGGAAGAGTGAAATCTTGCAAAAGCTGTGAATTAGCACGCGTTTAACCCAGAGCCCGACCAGTGTCGGGCTTTTTTGTGCCCGCGTCCTCAAGGTCTAACCACCAATAATTCAGACTATAACAAAGTTTTATCAAACGCGCGTTTGGGAAAGTCCGGAATTCCTTTATATTTAACCAAACGGTTGTTTGGTAAATGAATTAAGCGCATGCCAGTACAGAAAACGGATGCACAGAGCATCATAAAATCGGCCCTGAATGTCTTTTTGGAGAAGGGCTATCACAAGACCAGCATGAATGATCTCGCGGCGGAAGCGGGGTTGTTGAAGGGCAGTTTGTACCACCACTTCTCGTCGAAGGAGGAGTTGATGAAGTCCGTGATTGAGAGCCTGCACGACTACTACCGCAGGGAAATTTTTGTCATTCCCGCGATGGACATCCCGGCTATTGAGAAGGTTAGGGCGATGATTCAGGCCAGTGAGGAGGTCTTTTTCAATCAACGCGGGGGCAATTTTATGACGAACATCGCCCTGGAGACCTTGAACGTGGTGCCGGAATTTACCGCGATGATACGGGCGTTTTTCCGGGATTGGCTTGGTTGTATTGCTGCGGTGTACGCGGAGGTGGTGGACCATGATCGCGCGATGGAATTGGCCCGGCAAACCCTTGCGGAGATTGAAGGGGCTGTGGTCATGATGGAAATGTTTGACGAACCCGCATACCTCACCGAGGCGCACCAGCGGATTATTGACCGCTACGAAGCATTGGCCACGGCCGCACAGAACTAACTACACACCTAATAATCAGAACAATATGAAAAGAACCATCAACAAAGTAGCCGTGCTCGGTTCGGGCGTTATGGGCTCGCGGATTGCGTGTCACTTTGCCAATATCGGGGTTCAGGTCCTGCTTTTGGACATTGTGCCGCGGGAGCTCAGCCCGGCGGAAGAGGCCAAGGGATTGACATTGGAACACCCGGCTGTAAGGAACAGGCTCGTTAATGAGGCGTTGGCGGCGGCGGTGAAGGCGAATCCTGCGCCGTTGTACGACAAGGCCTTTGCCTCGAGGATTGCCACCGGGAATTTTGAAGACGACCTCGGTAAAATTGGCGAGGTGGATTGGATCATCGAGGTGGTGATCGAGCGATTGGATATTAAGCAACAGTTGTTTGAGAAGGTGGACGCGGAGCGTCGGCCGGGAACGCTGGTCACCTCCAACACGTCGGGCATCCCCATCGCGATGATGAGCGCGGGGCGCAG
Organism: Cryomorphaceae bacterium; assembly: GCA_949547975.1. Next base: position 2,669 of record CATITW010000120.1, read on the forward strand.
CGACGATTTTCAGAAGCACTTCTGTGGTACGCATTTCTTCAACCCGCCGCGGTATTTGAAGCTGTTGGAGCTCATTCCCGGTCCCGAGACGGCGCCTGAGGTGGTGGACTTCTTGTTGCACTATGGCGAGCGCTTTTTGGGCAAGACCACAGTGAAGGCAAAGGACACGCCGGCCTTTATTGCGAATCGTGTCGGGGTGTTCTCGATGATGGTGAACATGCAGTTGATGCGCGAGATGAAATTGACCCCGAAGGAGGTGGACGCGATTACGGGACCCCTCATTGGGCGCGCAAAATCGGCCACCTTTAGGACTGCGGATGTAGTCGGTATTGATACCATCGTGAAAGTTGCTGCGGGTGTTCATACGTATTGCCCCGAGGATGAGGAGCGTGATGCCTTTGAGGTGCCGGATTGGCTCGAGCGCATGGTGGCGGAGAAAAAATTGGGATCGAAAACGAAGGAAGGGTTCTTTAAAAAAGTGAAGGATGAGGATGGAAAATCACAAATCCTCGGTCTCAACCTGGACACCTTTGCGTACGAGCCCACGAAGAAGGCGAACTTCCCATCGGTAGCTATGGCCAAGCCCATAGATGGACTGAAGGACAGGCTGAAAGCGCTGAATAAGGGTCAAGATGTGGCTGCGGAGTTCCTGCGCAAGGTGAACCTGCACTTGTTTAAATATGTAAGCTATCGCATTCCTGAAATTGCTGATACGGTGGTGCAAGTGGACGATGCCATGAAGGCGGGTTTCGGTTGGGAGCTTGGGCCCTTTGAATTGTGGGATGTTTTAGGCGTGCAGCGCATGACAGAATTGGCCGAGAAAGAGCTCGGACCCGTGGCCCCTTGGGTGAAGGATCTATTGGCAGCCGGTCATAGCAGCTTTTACACCAACGAAGGTGGCGTGAAGAAGTACTACTGCAAGGAGCAAGGTGCCTATGTCGCCGTGCCTGGTCAAGAGCGTACCATCATTTTGGATCATGTGCGCGCCAATGCGCCGGTTTGGAAAAACAGCGGGACCACCCTCCACGATATCGGCGACGGTGTGCTTTGCTTGGAGTTTCACACCAAGATGAACGCTATGGGCGGAGAGGTCCTCGAGGGCATTAATGCCAGCATACAGATTGCGGAAGAACAAGGATGGCGCGGCCTAGTGATCGGCAATGATGCGGCCAATTTCTCTGCGGGGGCAAACCTTGCCCTGATCCTCATGACGTCGATCGAACAAGAGTTTGACGAGCTGAATTTCATGGTGAAGGCCTTTCAAGACACAATGATGCGCGTGCGCTACAGCAAAATTCCCGTGGTGACTGCGCCTCACGGTTTGGCCTTGGGTGGTGGTTGTGAGATCAGCCTCCATGCAGATCGCGTGCAGGCTGCTGCAGAGACCTACACAGGACTGGTAGAGTTTGGTGTCGGTTTGCTTCCTGGCGGTGGCGGAACCAAGGAGATGGCCAAACGCGTGACGGAATCGCTTGTGGCGGGTGATATCGCCATCAACAGGCTGCGCGAAACCTTCATCAATATCGCAACGGCCAAGGTCGCCACCTCAGCGCATGAGGCGATGAACATGGGCATTTTCAGGGCTGGTGTGGATCGCATCACAGTAAACGGTGACCTGCTCATTGCCGAAGCCAAGCGTACCGTATTGGAGCTCGCGTATGCCGGCTATACCATGCCTATCAAGGCTGAAGTGGAAGTTTTGGGCCGCAGCGGATTGGGCACGCTAATGGTGGGCTCACACGCCTTCCGGTTGGGCAATTACGCGAGCGAGCACGACCAGCTGATCGCCAACAAGATTGCCTATGTGATGTGTGGTGGTGATCTAACCAGCCCGCAGAAGGTAAGTGAGCAGTACCTGTTGGATTTGGAACGCGAGGCCTTCCTCAGCCTTTGTGGTACGCAGAAGACGCTGGAACGCATCCAGCACATGTTGCAAACGGGCAAGCCGCTCAGAAACTAAAAAAAGAACCATCATGAGTAGAGAAGCATATATCGTAGCAGGATTTAGAAGCGCCGTAGGTAAGAGCGGACGCGGTGGCCTGCGCTTTGTTCGCCCCGATGATTTGGCGGCGGACGTGATCAAGCACCTCGTGGCGAGCGTGCCAGCGTTGAACCCGAGTGAGATTGACGATGTCATCGTGGGCAACGCCATGCCTGAGGCGGAACAAGGCCTGCAGGTGGGTCGAATGATCTCGTTGAAATCTGGATTGCCCGAGAGCGTGGCGGGTGTGACCGTGAACCGATTCTGTGGTTCCGGGCTAGAGACCATTGCCATGGCCGCTTCGAAAATCAGTGCCGGCATGGGCGAGATTATTGTCGCCGGTGGTGTGGAGAGCATGTCGCTCGTGCCCATGGGCGGCTGGCGCACGGTGCTGAATTACGAGATTGCCCAAGAGCATCCGGAATATTACCTCGGAATGGGATTAACGGCCGAAGAAGTGGCGCGCGATTACAACGTGAGTCGCGAGGACATGGATGCGTTCTCTTTGGCCAGCCACCAGAAGGCGGCGGCGGCCATTCGGGACGGGAAGTTCAAAGATGCGATCGTTCCTATTACCGTGGAAGAAGTCTACGTGGAGAACGACCAGCGCAAGACGCGCAGCTATGTCGTTGATACGGATGAGGGCGTGCGCGAGGACACCTCGTTGGAGGCGTTGGCGAAGTTGCGGCCTGCCTTTAAGCAAGGTGGTAGCGTGACGGCTGGGAACTCATCGCAGACCAGCGATGGCGCGGCTTTCGTGTTGGTGATGAGTGAGGACAAAGTGAAGGAGCTCGGAGTGAAGCCTATCGCGAAGATGATTACCTGCGCGACCGTTGGAGTGGACCCGAGGATTATGGGCATTGGGCCGGTGGCGGCCATCCCTCAGGCGCTGAAGCAGGCGGGAATGACCCTGGATCAGATTGAGCTGATTGAGTTGAATGAAGCCTTCGCGGCGCAGAGTTTGGCGGTGATTCGCGAGGCCGGGCTGAATCCTGATATCGTGAATGTGAACGGCGGGGCCATCGCGCTGGGGCACCCGTTGGGGTGCACCGGGGCAAAATTGACCGTGAGCCTTATTAACGAAATGAAGCGCAGGGAGTTGCGCTATGGCATGGTGACCGCATGTATCGGTGGCGGTCAGGGCATTGCCGGAATTATTGAAAGACTATAACCTCTAACACAGAAAAATCATGACAGCATTTAACCCAAAAGAGCAGGGTGTTTTGCGCGGGGGCGAGTTCCTGGTGCGCGAAGCCAAGGCGGACGAAACGTTTACGCCAGAAGAATTGACCGAGGAGCAGCACATGTTCTCGGAGATGACTCGGGACTTTGTAGAGACGAAGGTGGATCCCGTGATTGATCGGATTGAGAAGCAAGAAGCTGGGTTGACCACCTCGCTCATGGATGAGATGGGTGGTCTGGGCATCATAGGCGCGGCCGTTCCTGAGAATTGGGGCGGTATGGGGGTCGATTTTGTGACGGACACCGTGCTGGCCGAAGAGATCGGCAAGGCTGGGAGCTTTGGAGTGAGCGTGGCCGCGCACACCGGGATTGGGACGCTTCCCATTCTCTATTACGGCACACCGGAGCAGAAGGCGAAATACTTACCGGATTTGGCCAGTGGGGCGTTGAAGAGCGCGTACTGTTTGACCGAGCCGGGCAGCGGTTCCGATGCCATGGCAGCGAAGACGAAGGCCGTGTTGAACGAGGCCGGTACGCACTATGTGATCAACGGCCAGAAGATGTGGATCACCAATGGTGGGTTTGCCGACCTGTTTATCGTGTTTGCGCAGATTGATGGCGATAAGTTCACCGGATTCATTGTGCCTGCAAGCTTGAAGGGCATTACCCGCGGTGTGGAAGAAGAAAAAATGGGCATTAAGGGCTCGTCTACGAGAATGATTTTCTTTGAGAATGTCGAGGTGCCGAAGGAGAACGTGCTGGGCGAAATTGGTCAGGGGCATAAGATTGCCTTCAATGTGCTCAATATTGGCCGATTCAAACTCTGCGCCATGGCCGTAGGCGGCTCCAAAAAGATGACCGGCGTAGCCACACAATACGCGAATCAGCGCACGCAGTTTGGTGTTCCCATCGCCTCTTTCGGTGCCATTCAGCACAAACTTGCGGAGATGGCCATTCGCTCGTATGTCGCTGAGGCAGCTACCTACCGCACGGCGGGTGCCATTAGAGATATGGCCCAAGGGTTGATGGAAAAGGGCGAAAGCCCCGAGATGGCGAAACTCAAAGCGGCTGAAGAGTACAGTATTGAATGTGCCATTCTGAAGGTCCTGGGCTCTGAAGTCGTGGACTACGTTGTCGATGAGAACGTGCAAGTGCACGGAGGTATGGGCTTCTCTGAGGATGGCATTTCTGCGCGCGTTTACCGTGATGCCCGCATCAACCGCATCTTTGAGGGCACCAATGAAATTAACAGGCTCCTCTCTGTGGGGATGATGGTGAAAAAGGCCATGAAGGGCCAATTGGACCTTCTCGGCCCCGCCATGGCGCTACAAAAAGAACTGACTTCTGTACCCTCATTCGGGGGGAACGGAGAAAGCGGACCCTTGGTGGCCGAAAAGAAAGCGCTGGCGAATGCGAAAAAGGCGGGCTTGCTTGTGGCAGGCGCGGCTGTACAGAAATTCATGCAGAACTTAGAAAAGGAGCAGGAAGTGATGATGCACCTCGCCGACATGCTGATTGATGTGTTCGCAGCGGAATCTGCCGTGTTGCGCGTAGAGAAATTGATCGCGATCAAAGGTGAAGAAGCGGCAAAACTGCAACTGGACATGGTGCGCACCTACCTTTCTGATGCTATGGACCGCATCGCTAAAAGCGCGCGCGATGCCGTCAGCGGATTTGCAGAGGGGGACGAATTGCGCATGATGCTTATGGGCATTAAACGCTTTACCAAAATGGACCCCGTCAATACCATCGCTGCGCGTCGGAGAGTGGCCGCGGCGCTGATTGAAAAGAACGGGTACGCCTTCTAAACCACCACGGGCTACTCTTTTAAAACCGGGCAGGATCGTTCTAAGCGCTCCTCCCGGTTTTTTATGGCTAGCACCTGTTCTCGGAGGAACACTTGCAGTTTTTGCAGCGCGCCTCTTTATTCCTCTCGATACGTCGCATTTTGGCGTTCTTCAGGACGGCTTTCGCATCGAACCAATTGTTCCTGCCATCCATCACCTCCTGGGGTGTATAAATGCCTAACCGACTGTGTGGCCGATTCATATAGGCCTCTATAGTCGCCCGAACAATCTCCCGCAATTGAGCGCCATCTTGAGCTACATGCACAGAGCCAAATTCATTTTTTAGGGTGTGGAAAACGCGTTCAATCATGGAATTGGAAGCGAGAATACTTTTTCCCGCCACCCAGTGGGTTACCTTGGTACTCAGGTCCATGAGGTGGGTATCCATGATTTTCTTGTTCTCACTGCCGCCGTCCGTCATGTAGATGATTTTCCCAGGACTGTATTTCAAATAGGCCTCTTCCATGACCCTAGAAGAAATTTCCTTAGACAATTTATCTTCGAGGCGCCAATTCACAATACCCCGTGACTTGTTGTCAACAATGCAATACAAATACCAGGTTTGCCCATAAAGCGTCTGGAAATAGGAAATATCTGCATGCCAGATATCGTGCACGTTCTCCGCACGAATGGGGGTAGGCTCTCGCTTGTATTGCTTGCGCTGTTTTGTCGTCATCAAATCTCTGGTGTGGTTGTAAAACGTCTGTTTACCCACCGAGATGACACCGTCCCTAAGTGCGGTTGCCCAAATAGCATATTTATTTGGCCCTCCCTCCTTAACCAGGGAACGAATCAACAAGCGCTCCTCCTCCGAAATCTTCATCGGGCGCCTCCTCGCACAAACCTTATCAGGTGTTATTGTACACTCCATGATGGCCGTGTTTCGCCAATCCCAATAAGGCGACCGAGTTATACCGGCATGCGCTAAAAATTCCTGTTGCGTCACCAATCCCTTTAATCCTTCGACCAACTCAATAAATTGGTCCTTATTCTCCTGCAACGCAGAGTAAGGTAACCGAATTCATGACCCTGCTTCACTTTGTGATCGAGAGTCTATTTTAATTCTAATTTGAAGATATTGAAAACATTGGGATTCCGGAATTACACGTGGTTCCAAACGTGTGTTCGGAATATTCCGAACAGTACTTCAGTAAATGCCAAAGGATAATCTCAAAAAGCACCCACTCTATCGCTTGACCTTTTTATATTTTCTTACCTTCACGTTGGTTGGCAATTTGGCGCATCTTCCGGAGAAGCCCTCTGTCGGAGGAGAAGTATCCAAATCGTAACCCCGCTTGGAAGCAAGCGCTGTTAATAATTGATTTTCAAGGCAATACAAGAAAAGGCTCTAGTACCTCTCTCTCCGCCGGTTCGATTACAGAACCTTGGTAAAACCCTGAAAATCAAAGCATTTTCAGGGTTTTTTGTTTCCTCCGCTTGGCAAAAAAAAATGAAGGTTTTGGCACTTTAAAAACGCTAAATCGTAACCCCATCCTTTCTAGGGGTTACGATTTAGAAGCAGGAAAAATAAAAAGTGTACTTCCTTTACTTTCAGTATTTTGCGCGGTGCTAAGTCTATTGATTTCTTCTTTCCTTACTTGCTTTGTAACGCACAGATTCTGCAACTTGGACTTCTGATAAAGCAAAACCCGAAGACAAAATGTCTTCGGGTCTCGGGTAGTAGACATTCTGGAGAAAACGTCGAAGCTAAATGGAGTGGATAAACCATTTCGGATTAAGTGAATGATATCTACGCAAGATCATCCAATCGCTTGAATTTAATTTCAGGAATATTACCAAGACACATTTAGAATTACAAGTAATTCCAATATCACATTGTTTTGAGTATTTTCACGACAACAGAAACATTAGTCAGATATCGAAATCATAATACGCAGTGGGCCGCTCGTAATTTCTAACTCGTAAACTTTCACAAAACTTGATTTTTGCTAGCATCTTTTTCTTGCTTTTTTTCCTTCCGGTATTCTTGTTCATTTATGGATGGGTTGCCGATCGATTCAGAAACCTGGTCCTATTCATCGCTTCATTGCTTTTTTACGCCTACGGAGCCCCGCTCTTTATCTGGGTATTGGCAGCGAGTACATTTTTGAACTTCTATTTGGTTCGACGTATGGACACCGAATTGGAACGTTCAAGACTCTGGTTTAGATTGAGTTTGGTGTTGAATGTAGGCCTTTTGATTGTTTTCAAATACGCGAAATTCACCGTAGAATCGTGGAACGCCATGGGCTTGTGGACCATAGATTCTTGGACCAAGATTGCGCTGCCCATTGGAATTTCGTTCTTCACCTTCCAAAGCTTGAGCTACACCATAGATGTGTACCGCAGGGAGGAGCGCCCGTTGCAATCTCCATTTCATTACTTCATTTACATCTTCAGCTTTCCACAGATGATCGCTGGGCCAATTGTCCGTTTCGGCGTTGTAGCCAAGGAACTAGTCAGCCGTGAATTCAACAGAAAAGGCATCGAAGAGGGGGCGCAGCGATTCATAGTTGGCTTAGCGAAGAAAGTCATCGTTGCGAACGGCATCGCCGCATCCTTTCCCATCACCGGTGTTGAGGAATGGTCCACAGCCGGTGCCTGGTTCGCCCTTTTGGCCTACACCTTCCAGATTTACTTTGATTTTTCCGGCTATTCCGACATGGCCATTGGCTTAGGCCGAATCATGGGATTCCATTTTCCAGAGAATTTCAACCGACCCTATAGCGCTAAATCCTTTACCGATTTCTGGCGTCGATGGCACATGACACTCAGTTTCTGGATGCGTGACTACCTCTACATAGGCCTCGGTGGAAACAGAAATGGCGTGGGACGAACCTATGCGAACCTACTGACCGTATTCGTTATCAGCG
>CATITW010000121.1 GCA_949547975.1 Cryomorphaceae bacterium
AAGCCATAGTACGGGTTAGGTACCACGCGGATGGTCTCAAGCGCTGAACTTCCCACCGAGTCTACATAAGTCCCTACGGCAATATTGTTCGTGTTGAACTGGAACTGTGGGTTACCACCGTTCGGTGCATCGCCCAACTCTTCGTTCTTGTAAGCCGTGTTCACACGGATACGAATACGCGTTTCTGTAGGCAGTTCTGTGTACGGATTGAATTCAAGACCGCGGCGAAGCGTCGGAATACTTGCCCAACGACAAGCTCTCCAGAAGTTGGCCTTCGCAATGTTCCCTAAACCACCTGAGAGTACGAGATCTTCCATGAGGTCCTTCAATGGCCAATTGTTAATATTTGACCCTTGGTATTGAAGATCCACCGTGCTACCACCAATCACATCTTCGTCTGCGAATACGTACAAGTAGTGTTGACCACCGAAAACGTAACCACCGTTCACGTTGTTACCTGGCGGCAAGAATTCGCGATCGGTTGGGTTCCACAACATGTCATCTCCATTTTCACCTGGCAACCATGAGTTTTCACCGAACGCCATGTTCAAGCGCTTACCCGTTTCTACGTCGACCGCATATCCCGGGAAGTACGACCATCCTGGCTCGATGCCTGGAGCGCGCTTTAGCGTTCCGTTTGCATCCAAGGTCCATGAGGTGTCTTGACGTTGCGTGAATTTTTTATCACCGTGCTCACTCAAACCAGCTTCTTCAGCCAATTCGAATACTGGAACGCGTGTCCATTTCGTGTAGTCCGAGGTGAATACGATATCTACCGAGTGTAAGTCGCCTGCATCGTTCAGGTTACGACCGATCGAAACTGCAGGACCCATCCCGTAGTTGTCGAATCCGTTCACCACTGAGCGGTTGTTTGCAGAAGCGTACATGTAAGGTCCCCAAGTACCGTCAACGATATTCTCGAAGAACCCTTTTGCATCACCGTCTTGATCTGGGTACAATGTTGCCGGCTCTTCCGTCGGGAAGCTGTTTGTACCTGCTAAGATCCAGTTGTATGGCGTGTATGATTTGTCATCGCTGATACCTGACCACCATTCTTTAGAAGGATCGTCGTAAATGATTTCAGAGGTGATCACACCGTTGTTGTACGTGCCGTCATCATCGCCACCTGGAGCTTGTGCTTGCTGTACAGCAACAGAAAGACCCAAACTAGGCAAGATTTGTTCGTTGTAGAATGAGATGGTAGTATCTGACTCTGCAACTACAGCACCTGACTCGTCTGTGATGTTCCAGTTTGCGTTTTGGTTCGGAGCATCGAAGGTTAACGTGTATTGACCTTGCTGCACCTTTAGAGGATCGACAACTTTGATCGCTACCGGTCCCATACCTCCCATGTAGGTCGGTTGGCCGCTCAAGTTGCCTTCTACGATAGCAGCTACATCTTCTGGAAGAAGTTCAAGCTCTGCACCGCCGTTTCCGACACCGTCTAAACGAGTAATTTCTGGACCGTCACCGTATTCTGCTACCTGAATGGTTCCGCCTTTTTCAGAATCAATCTGGTGCGGGATGGCCGTGTATGTTTTAATGTTACGACGTCCTGCGAGGAATGGGATTTTCTGTCCACCCGGGGCAGTCGTAGGATCAAATTCTAGGAACTGGTTTTGACCGTATGCAATCACCGTAAAGTAGTACTCGCGGTGGTTGATGAGTGAACGGTCACCGGTCGCGAATTGGTCTTCCGTGATCTGGAACGAAGTAAAGACACCCGAGTTATTCGAGGTCAACGTCATGTCCTGAGGGACTAACGCATTCAAGTCCGGATCTACTTCCCAGTTGATGAGTTGCGTGATGCCGTTTTTGATATCACTTTGGGCCACCATACGGCTTTGTGTAGGATCGTAAATATCTGAGATACTCACGTCTTTATTGGCCAATTGGAAAATCTGGAACCCTTCGAATTTGTAGTCGAAGAAATCTGGATTCGCGTTCAAGATAGAATCGCGGTCGTCTGGACTCACTGTGATTAGTGGATCGCGCTCACGGTAGCTGAACCCTTCGTTATTGCTACCAGGACCGTAAGTAAGTTGTAGGATGATCTCACGATCTAGTTCTTGCAACTCTACATCCGGAGCATCTGGTCCGTTCAATACTTGGAAACAGTTATCGAATAATTTCTGCGCCTTGTCATCTGCAATGATCACCTTCTCTACAGAAGCAAAGAGGTCATTGTTGATCAAATCACGCTCCCATACTACCCCTGTAGTTACGAAGTTCAAAGCACCCGGTGCTAAAGAGAATGGTCCTGCACTGTGAAGACCACGCTTATCCTCGCGGTTTGCTGGAGACTCCCACCAGTCTACTGGTTCGTATGGAGGGTATGCACCGGTCGTATCGTACGACATACCTGGGTAAGCAAAACGTGTAGAAGTACCGTTACCTGAAGCAACGAATCCGTCACCGTTTCCTTGGTCACCAGGACCAGAAGGCGTTTCGATGATGAGCTCAGAACCGTTTTTCCACAATGCACGCATGTAGTTGTAGAAGTGTGTCGCGTTGTCCGGGTTACCTGAGATATTTGAAGCAGTGTTGTTGTAGTACATGAACTGGCTCATGATGATTCGCTCGTTCACACCCGTTGCTGGGTCTTCAGGAACACACAATCCAGTTTCTGGATCCTTCACACCATCGACACAACCGTCACGGTCGTTGTCCTGGCCATCGAAGTAATCGGCAAAAGGACCTTGGAAAAAATCAAACCCTACCGCTGGTGGATTCAAGCCGTATCCTAATGGACCTTCATCGTCTGTATCTGAGTTGTAACAGTACCCCAATCCACGTGCAATATCACAACCGATGATGTCATCTACGTAGTTACCGAGATCCGGATCGAACCACGTAGAGAAATACGTATTGGTCAAACGGAAGGTTGAACGGTTGATGATGCGGTAGTTGTTGAAAGTCATGTTGTTCACCTCGTCATTTGTCGAGAAGGCGAAGGCTTGTGCACGGATTTCGAAACCTAGTGCACCCGCTTGAGATTCTGTGTGTACGTTACCACGGTCGTTGTAGACCCACCAGATGGTTTGGTCACCGTAGAGAACATCCGTCTCTTTGTCGCGACAATCGTACTCTTTGTCGATATCGTATGCAGGGTAATCTACAAGGTAGTCGTAAACACCATCACCATCGCGGTCCTTGAACGGAGCCAACTGGTATGGAAGTTCACCATCTACACCGTTACCTGGCCATTCCTTGATGCTTTCAGGGATTTGACTTTCGTAACCTGGGAAAAGCTCAGCGTCGTTACAGTTTGGGTCTTCCAAACACTCGAGCCACGCTTTGTGCACGTCCACTTCTTCGCGGAGTACGATCCAGTGACGGTCGTACTTATCACAAATTTCTTTGTTCGTAGAAGCAGTACCGTCTGTGGTCAGTGGACCTGGCCAGTAATCGTTACCTGCTTGACGGTAGGTCATGGCTGCCAGTTTCAACTGGTTACCTTCATCTACCCCACCGAGCCAAAGTGAACCGGCGAACATACTGTGCTTGTTGGAACCTTTCGGCACCTCGTAACGCGCGGTGTTCAAATCCCACCACATGTCACCACCACCGAGGATGGTCGCACGTACGTTATTAATACTCAAATCGCTTTGAGCTTTAGAAGGCTGACACAATTCCTCCACAGTCTTGAACGAACCTGTTGTGTTCGCGCTACCTGTGGTTCCTGTAACATTCTGTACTTCACGTGCAGAAAGAGGAAGTGTGAAAGCGGTTGAAAGTAAAAGGAGGGCTACTCTTTTCATATACTAGTTTTCGAAACTTCTTAATTATAGACCTACGCGGAAACCTAGACGAATACGACGTGGCAAACTGTACAAACCTGGATTTGCAAGACTCACATTGTACAGGTCAGCGAAGGATTGTGCGTTCGTCTGGAATTGTACGGCATTTTGACCTTGAGGAGAGCTCAAGTATCCATCATCGTTTGGAGAACCCGTGAACGAGTACACCCCTAAGATGTTTTGCGTATTCAACGCGTTAAGTACTTGCAGGTAAATCTCGAAGTTGCTGAATGCACCTTCTTTGAAGTTCCATACTTTGTTTGCTGTAGCATCGATACGGAAGCTCCATGGCAAACGTGAACCGTTAATGTTACCTACAATAGGTGTTGCCGCATCGGTCAAACCAAAGGCCAATGAACGGCGCGTGTACGGTGTACCTGAGTTCCCGTTAAGTACCAGGTTCAAACCTGCATTTTCGAAGATGCGTTTGCCGAACCAAACCGGTCCGTTGTACGCTGGACCAGCACCGTAACGGTAGTCCATGTTCATCACCACCTGGTGGCGAGAATCGTAGCTCAATGGCAAGATGTAACGCAAGTTTGGCTGACCCGAACGAGCGATGTTCGCACCCGAGTTAGCACCAGAACCCGTACCATCAGCAAACTGTAAAGTGTAGTTAGCGTTCAAGCGAACGTTACCCGTACGACGAAGATCGTAAGCAATGGTGTATCCTTTTACTGTACCGAAATCCAAGTTACCGTACGCGATGTAGGTAATAGGATACGCTTCAGTAAAGCTGAGGGTCTGCATCATATCTCGCATCTCACGGTAGAAGGCACTGATTTTAAGTGCGGAGTTGTCGTTTAGTTTTTGACGGAAACCGATCTCGTAATCGGTAGTACGCTGCGGCTTCAGATCCGGGTTGGATAGTAAGTTACCGTTGTCTCCGTTCTCCAACTGGAGGTAAGTGATCGGGTTCATACGGTTCAGTCCTGGATCTGGACGCTGAACGAGGATGTC
>CATITW010000122.1 GCA_949547975.1 Cryomorphaceae bacterium
ATGTACAACGATTTGTAACACCTGCAACACTCTCAAGGATTTTCTGAAATCTTTTTTCGAGCCGATTGCCCAGCGCGTTGCTGGCGAGTCTAAAAAGCCACAACGTTTTTTGTTGCGGATGGCAAATGTACGGCATTATTATTATCACGCAACTATAACTGAGCAATAATAATCCACTTTTTTGACGCTCATTGCAGTACCAATCTACTCTGCGCTGATTTACAGTGATTTATAAACGAACGAAAGAGAACAAATAATTTCAACTCATTTAAAAGAGTCTGCTGTGTCCCCGATTAGATAACATTTCCAATGCGAATACAGTGGCTTAAACCCCTTGAAACAGGAACGGCGCCCCTCTTAAAAAGTTAAACTGAATAGTAAACCGTGTACTATTGTGGGGGCATGAGGCATAAAAAAACCCTCAGCAACTGCTGAGGGTTCTTGTTAAGCTATTCTTCTTTAAGCTTCACCCGCGGGGCCACCAAAGTTCAAGGGAACCTGAGGCGGTTCGTGTGTCTCGACATTACCGAAGTTCTGTTCGTATCGAGTTACGTTATCGCTTAAAGCAACTAGGAGACGCTTTGCATGTTCTGGCGTTAGTATCACACGAGACTTTACTTTCGCCTTTGGCACACCTGGCATCATTTGAATGAAATCCACAACGAATTCAGTTGGACTGTGATTTATAGCAACTAGGTTACTATAAACACCTCCTGCCATCTCTTCACTCAACTCAATGTTGATCTGTGGTTCTTTCTGGTTTTCAGCCATTGCTCTTCCTACTTTTTGAAAAGATTATTTTTCTACGTCTACGCTAAGCGTCGTCTGCATCATTTCATACTCTTCTTTAGAACCTACCACTGTAGAGCGGTATTTCTTAAGACCCGTACCAGCAGGGATGAGATGACCAACAATAACGTTCTCTTTCAAACCTTCCAAAGTATCTTGCTTCGCATTCACAGATGCTTCGTTCAAGACCTTAGTGGTCTCCTGGAACGATGCTGCTGAGATGAATGACTTCGTCTGCAATGAAGCTCTAGTAATACCCTGAAGAACTGGCGCTGCAGTAGCAGGACTTGCATCACGTGCTGTAACTAAGGCCTTATCTTCACGAGTTAAGATGCTGTTCTCATCACGAAGTTCACGTGTTGAGATGATTTGCCCCTCTTTCAAGTTTGAACTATCGCCAGCGTCTTCAACAACCTTCATTCCGAAGATTCTATCGTTTTCTTCAATGAAATCGATCGCGTGTACCAAGTTTCCTTCCAAGAATAGTGTATCACCTGTATCTTGAATCTTCACTTTACGCATCATTTGACGTACGATTACCTCGAAGTGCTTGTCGTTGATTTTCACACCCTGAAGACGATATACTTCTTGAATCTCATTTACCAAATACGACTGAACCGCAGTTGGGCCTTTGATTGAAAGAATATCATTTGGAGTGATTGCTCCATCCGACAATGGCGTACCAGCTTTCACGAAATCATTTTCTTGAACGAGGATCTGCTTACTTAAATTGATCAAGTATTTCTTCACCTCACCCGTACGGCTCTCGATAATAATCTCACGATTACCACGCTTAATTTTACCGTAGCTCACGATACCATCGATAGCTGCAACTACTGCAGGATTAGATGGGTTACGTGCTTCAAACAATTCTGTTACACGCGGAAGACCCCCTGTAATATCACCAGCCTTGGCGCTCTTACGTGCAATCTTCACAAGAATCTTACCCGCAGGGATTTCCTCTCCTTCTTCCACCATAAGGTGTGCACCAACCGGTAGGGTGTAGTGCTTGAGCTCTACTCCACTTCCATCAAGTACTTGAATCGTAGGAATCAATTTACGGTTACGGTTTTCAGAAATTACTTTATCCTGGAAACCAGTCTGCTCATCAATCTCCACTTTGTAGGTAGTACCTTGGATGATGTCCTTGTAACCAATCTTACCTGGAGCTTCCGAAATGATCACGGCATTATATGGATCCCATTGAACGATTTCGTCTCCTTGCTTGAGTTTCTGACCGTCCTTGATTTTCAAAATACCACCGTAAGGGATGATAGTCGTCATCAAAGTACGTCCAGTTTTCACATCAACAATTCGCATCTCACCAGTACGACCGATAACAATATTGTCACCGTTTTCACCTTCTACAGTACGAACATCCTCTAGCTCGACTTTACCATCGAATTTAGCTGTGATTTTGTTCTCCTCACTAACGTTACCCGCAGTACCCCCAACGTGGAAGGTACGAAGCGTCAACTGTGTACCCGGCTCACCAATAGACTGTGCCGCGATAACTCCGACTGAATCTCCTTGCTGCGCACCTTTGTTGGTCGCAAGGTTAGTACCATAACACTTCTCACAAATACCACGCTTGGTTGAACAAGTCAATGGCGAACGAACCTCTACGGTTTCGATCGGTGAAGCATCAATTTTATTTGCAATCTCTTCAGAGATGAGTTCACCGTTTTCGATGTATACCTCGTCGGTTAATGGATCAACTATATCTACAAGAGCCACACGACCAATGATACGCTCTGCTAGCGTTTCAACGATGTCTTCACTCTTCTTCAATGCGCTTACCTCTAAACCACGGAGTGTACCACAGTCGACCTCAGTAACTACAACATCCTGTGCAACGTCATGAAGACGACGCGTCAAGTAACCTGCATCAGCCGTTTTCAAAGCCGTATCTGCAAGACCTTTACGTGCACCGTGAGTAGAAATGAAGTACTCAAGGATAGAAAGACCTTCCTTAAAGTTAGAGATAATCGGGTTTTCAATGATTTCCCCACCTGCTGAACCTGATTTTTGTGGCTTAGCCATCAAACCACGCATACCTGAAAGCTGACGAATCTGCTCTTTAGATCCACGTGCTCCTGAATCAAGCATCATATAGATCGGGTTAAACCCTTGGCGATCATTGATCAATGTACTCATCGCTGCTTGAGTCAAGCGAGCGTTTGTGTTGGTCCAAACGTCAATCACCTGATTGTAGCGTTCGTTGTTCGTGATCAGACCCATGTTATACGAAGCAAAGATGCCTTCAACCTCTTCAGAAGCCTCAGCAATCATCGTTGCTTTTTCATCCGGAATACGGATATCATTCAAAGAGAACGATAGACCTCCACGGAAGGCGCGGCCGTAACCCATGTCCTTAATGTCATCCAAGAATTTCGCGGTTGCTGGTACATCTGTTTTCTTCAAAACATTGGCGATGATACCACGTAACGCTTTCTTAGTCAATACTTGGTTGATGAACGGAACGCGCTCTGGAACTGCTTGGTTGAACAATACGCGACCTACGGTCGTTTCGATGAATTCCATTTTCATAGAACCATCTTCTTGTTCAACGCGGCCTTTGATCTTGATTTGAGCGTGAAGATCTACGGCACCTTCGTTAAGTGCAATCTCCACTTCTCTTGGAGAATAGAATACCATTCCCTCACCACGTACTGGCATGTCGTTGGTATTCTTCATGGATTTGGTCATGTAGTACAGACCCAAAACCATATCCTGAGAAGGTACAGCGATTGGAGAACCGTTCGCTGGGTTCAAGATGTTATGCGATGCAAGCATCAATACTTGAGCTTCCAAAATAGCCGCAGGGCCTAACGGAAGGTGAACAGCCATTTGATCACCATCGAAATCTGCGTTAAATGCGGTACACGCTAGTGGGTGCAACTGAATAGCCTTCCCTTCAATCAATTTCGGTTGGAACGCTTGGATACCCAAACGGTGAAGTGTTGGTGCACGGTTCAATAGAACTGGATGGCCCTTCATCACATTTTCCAAAATATCCCAAACTACTGGATCTCTACGGTCAATGATTTTTTTACCTGACTTCACAGTCTTTACGATACCTCTTTCGATCAACTTGCGAACGATGAAAGGCTTGTAAAGCTCAGCAGCCATATTCTTAGGTAGACCACACTCATGCAGTTTGAGTTCTGGACCTACCACAATTACAGAACGTGCAGAGTAATCAACACGTTTTCCAAGAAGGTTCTGACGGAAACGACCTTGCTTTCCTTTCAATGAATCTGAAAGAGATTTCAACGGACGGTTGCTTTCTGTCTTCACTGCAGACGACTTACGCGTGTTATCGAACAAGCTATCTACTGACTCTTGAAGCATACGCTTCTCATTTCTCAAAATCACCTCTGGTGCTTTGATCTCGAGAAGGCGCTTCAAACGGTTGTTACGAATGATAACACGACGGTATAGATCATTCAAATCTGAAGTCGCGAAGCGGCCACCATCTAGTGGTACAAGTGGACGAAGCTCTGGTGGAATTACCGGAACTACGCTCATCACCATCCACTCTGGATTGTTTTCGATACGCGTGTTTGCGTCACGTAAACTTTCGACAACTTGAAGACGCTTCAATGCCTCTTGCTTACGTTGCTGAGAAGTTTCTGTGTTTGCCTTGTGACGAAGATCGAATGATAAGGTATCCAACTCTAAGGTTCCGAGAAGGGCTTGAATCGCTTCAGCTCCCATTTTCGCAACAAATTTTGTTGGATCTGAGTCATCGAGGTACTGGTTTTCGATCGGTAGACGCTCCATTGCATCGAGGTATTCGTCCTCAGTCAAGAACATCATACGCTCCAACGGATTGCCTTCATTATCCACAGCATTACCTGGCTGAATCACCACGTAACGCTCGTAGTAAATGATCATATCTAGTTTCTTCGAAGGAAGACCTAGTAGGTAACCAATTTTGTTTGGTAACGAACGGAAATACCAGATATGAACTACAGGAACTACTAGAGAAATGTGACCAACGCGATCGCGACGAACTTTTTTCTCTGTGACTTCCACACCACAACGATCACATACAATACCCTTGTAACGGATACGCTTGTATTTACCACAAGCACACTCGTAATCCTTAACAGGACCGAAGATGCGCTCACAGAACAAACCATCACGCTCAGGTTTGTGCGTACGGTAGTTGATTGTTTCTGGTTTCAAGACTTCTCCATGGCTTTGCTCAAGGATGGTCTCTGGCGCTGTTAACGAGATCGTGATCTTGTTGAACGCGCTGTTTTGGTTTTTATCGCTTTTTCTAAGAGCCATAATGCGATTTTTATAGATACCCACCGTATTTGTAAAAAACACGGTGGGAATTATTCAATTATTAGTCCAACGTTACTTTCAATCCTAAACCTTTCAATTCATGTAGCAATACATTGAATGATTCTGGAATACCTGGAGCTGGCATGCGCTCTCCTTTCACGATTGCCTCGTATGTTTTCGCACGACCAACAACGTCATCCGATTTCACAGTGAGGATCTCACGTAGAATATTCGCGGCACCGAATGCCTCGAGTGCCCATACCTCCATCTCTCCGAAGCGCTGACCACCAAATTGGGCTTTACCACCCAACGGCTGCTGCGTAATCAATGAGTAAGGACCGATAGAACGTGCGTGCATCTTGTCATCTACCATGTGACCTAGTTTCAACATGTAGATGATACCTACTGTTGCCTTTTGATCAAATGCCTGACCTGTACCTCCATCGTAAAGCTGAGTGTGACCAAACTCAGGGAGACCTGCGTCGGTGACGTAACTAGAAATATCGTCGAGTGAAGCACCGTCAAAAATTGGCGTTGCAAAGTTCTTATCCAACTTGCGACCTGCCCATCCAAGAACAGTCTCATAAATCTGACCGATATTCATACGAGAAGGTACACCAAGTGGATTCAAAACGATATCAACTGGAGTTCCGTCTTCCAAGAATGGCATATCCTCATCACGTACAATACGAGCAACAATACCCTTGTTACCGTGACGACCCGCCATCTTATCCCCAACTTTCAGCTTACGCTTCTTAGCAATGTAGACTTTAGCAAGCTTAACAATACCAGCTGGCAATTCATCACCTACTGTAATCGCAAAGCGCTTACGGCGGTAGATACCTTGGATATCGTTAACCTTGATTTTGTAGTTGTGAATAACTGTATCAATCTTGTCATTACGCTCTTCATCTGTGGTCCATTTACCACCAACGATACGGCTGTAATCTTCGATTGCATTTAAAGCCTTCAATGTAAACTTCGTTCCTTTTGGAATTACGTCTTCATTCAAGTCATTAATCACACCTTGAGAAGTCTTTCCTTGAACTAGAACAGAAAGCTTTTGAACGAAGACTGACTTCAATTCTGCAAGCTCAGCTGCCATTTCAAGATCTAACTGACCAATTTCTTCTTTGTCTTCAGCACGTTGACGCTTGTCTTTGATCAAACGTGTGAATAATTTCTTATCGATAACTACACCGTTCAACGAAGGTGAAGCTTTCAATGAAGCATCTTTAACATCACCAGCCTTATCACCGAAAATGGCACGAAGCAACTTCTCTTCCGGAGAAGGATCACTTTCACCTTTCGGCGTGATTTTACCAATCAGAATATCACCTGGCTTGATCTCCGCACCGACACGGATAATACCGTTTTCGTCAAGATCTTTCGTCGCTTCCTCACTAACGTTAGGAATATCGGCAGTCAACTCTTCCGCACCCAATTTTGTATCACGAACCTCCAAAGAGTATTCGTCAATGTGGATCGAAGTAAAGATATCTTCGCGTACTACACGCTCTGAAATCACGATCGCATCCTCAAAATTGTACCCTTTCCAAGGCATGAACGACACCAACATGTTACGTCCTAAGGCCAATTCACCTTTTTGCGTAGCATATCCTTCACAAAGTACTTGTCCGTACTCTACACGATCACCTTTTCTAACAATCGGCTTGAGGTTTATAGTCGTTCCTTGGTTCGTCTTCTGGAATTTAACGAGATGGTATGTTTTGATGTCCTCTTCAAAGCTTACAGAACGCTCATCTTCAGTACGATCGTAACGAATCTGAATCTGTTTTGAGTCCACATACTCTACAGTACCTGCTCCTTCAGAGTTGATCAATACACGAGAGTCCGTAGCTACCTGACGTTCCAAACCTGTTCCTACGATAGGAGCTTCTGGACGCAATAATGGTACTGCCTGACGCATCATGTTCGATCCCATCAATGCACGGTTTGCATCATCGTGCTCCAAAAATGGAATCAATGAAGCAGAGATGGATGCAATCTGGTTTGGTGCAACATCCATGAAGTCGATCGTTTCCGGCTCAACAACTGGGAAGTCACCCTCCTCACGAACTTTAACCTTCTCATTGATAAACGTTCCGTCTGGGCTGATAGGAGCGTTTGCCTGAGCGATTACTTTCGCCTCTTCTTCCTCTGCGCTTAGGTAAGTCGGTGTAGAGTCTACAACTACTTTACCTTCTGAAACTGCGCGATATGGAGTCTCGATGAAGCCCATGCTATTTACCTTTGCATAGACACAAAGCGATGAAATAAGACCAATATTTGGTCCTTCCGGGGTTTCAATTGGACAAAGACGTCCGTAGTGTGTGTAGTGTACATCACGAACCTCGAAACCAGCACGCTCACGAGAAAGACCACCAGGCCCTAAAGCAGATAGACGACGCTTGTGCGTAATCTCTGACAACGGGTTGGTTTGGTCCATGAACTGCGAGAGCTGGTTGGTACCAAAGAACGAATTGATCACAGAAGAAAGAGTCTTCGCGTTGATCAAATCGATCGGAGTAAATACTTCATTATCGCGAACGTTCATACGCTCACGGATCGTACGAGCCATACGTGCAAGACCTACACCAAACTGGTTGGCCATCTGCTCGCCTACAGTACGTACACGACGGTTGCTCAGGTGATCGATGTCATCAATCTCTGCTTTAGAGTTGATTAATTCGATAAGACGCTTGATGATTTCAATGATATCACCCTTGGTCAATACCTGAGAATCTTCATCACTACCGTTGTACAACTTCTTGTTCAAACGGTAACGACCTACTTCACCTAAAGAGTAACGTTGTTCAGAGAAGAACAATTTATCAATGATACCGCGTGCAGTTTCTTCATCTGGCGGTTCTGCGTTACGAAGTTGACGGTAGATGTGTTCAACCGCCTCTTTCTCAGAGTTTGTAGGATCCTTCTGAAGTGTGTTGTGGATGATTGCGAAGTCAGAAGACTCAATGTCTTCTTTGTGCAGCAAGATTGTTGCTACTTCCGCATCAAGTATTTCTTCAGTGTGTTCTTTATCTAAAATAGTATCGCGATCTAGGATCACCTCGTTACGCTCGATAGAAACTACTTCACCAGTATCTTCATCAACGAAATCTTCTATCCAAGTCTTCAATACACGAGCAGCTAGCTTGCGTCCAATAGAGCGCTTCAAAGCAGCTTTGCTCACCTTCACTTCTTCTGCTAGGTCAAAGATCTCGAGAATATCCTTGTCACGCTCATAGCCAATAGCTCTAAGCAATGTTGTAACAGGCAACTTCTTCTTACGATCAATGTAGGCGTACATCACTTGATTGATATCCGTAGCGAATTCAATCCAAGATCCCTTGAACGGAATAATTCGGGCTGAATAAAGTTTTGTTCCGTTCGCGTGGTACGATTGTGAGAAGAATACACCAGGTGAACGGTGTAATTGGGATACTATAATTCTTTCGGCACCGTTCACAATGAAGGTACCTCTTGGAGTCATATATGGGATGGTACCGAGATATACGTCCTGTACTATTGTCTCGAAATCCTCGTGTTCTGGATCCGTACAATACAGCTTCAAGCGTGCTTTTAACGGCACACAGAAGGTCAAACCGCGCTCGATACATTCGCGTTCTGAATAACGTGGTGGATCTACAAAGTAGTCCAAGAACTCTAGAACAAAATTGTTTCTAGAATCCGAAATAGGGAAGTTCTCCGCAAAAACGCGGTAAAGACCTTCCGCAGATCTTTCTGATGGCTTCGTCTCAATCTGGAAGAAGTCCATGAAGCTCTTCAACTGGATGTCAAGAAAGTCCGGGAATGCCGTCTTAATTGCAGTTGATGAGAAGTTGATTCGCTCCTGAGGAGCGGTAATTTGGTTTACCATTTCAGCCCAAAATGTTAATTAAACACAAAAAGGTTTAGGTCTAAGGGGAGTTCCCCAAAGACCTAAACCGGATAACCTAGCAGTGGACCAATTACTTGATCTCTACTTCAGCACCAGCTTCTTCGAGCTGTGCTTTCAAAGCTTCTGCTTCGTCTTTTGATACGCCTTCCTTCAATGCTGCAGGTGCGCCATCAACTTTTTCTTTAGCTTCTTTCAAGCCAAGTCCAGTCATTTCCTTAACAAGCTTTACTACAGCAAGTTTAGAACCACCTGCAGCTTTCAAGATTACGTCGAACTCAGTTTGCTCGTCTGCACCACCAGCGTCACCGCCTGCAGCAGGACCAGCAACAGCTACTGCAGCAGCAGCTGGCTCGATGCCGTATTCTTCTTTCATGTAATCTGCTAATTCAGATACTTCTTTTACTGTCAAGTTTACTAGAGCATCGCCCAATTCTTTGATATCAGCCATTTTTAGTAAAAATTAAATTGGTTGTTTCTTAATTAAAATTTCGTGGTAGGAATTACGCGTTGCGCTCTTCCAAAGTTTTGAGGAGACCAGCAATATTGCCACCTGCACTCTGAAGTGCAGATATAACATTTTTCGCAGGGCTTTGAAGCAAGGTCAATACGTCTCCAATCAATTCTTCTTTAGACTTGATCGCAGTCAACATATCCAAGCTCTCGTCACCGACGTAAACGCTCTCTTCAATCCATGCACCCTTTAAAACAGGCTTGTCGCTCTTCTTGCGGAACTCTTTGATGAGTTTCGCTGGCGCATTACCTGCTTCTGCGAGCATGATACTGGTATTCCCTTTAAGCACATCGTACAGGCCGTCAAAGTCTTTCTCCGACGCGTCCATGGCTTTCTTGAGCAATGTATTCTTAACAACATTCAACTTGATTCCTTTTCCAAAGCTTGCACGACGCAAGTTTGAAGTAGTAGTCGCATCTAAAGCAGCGATATCCGCTAAATAGATAGTTGGTGTTTCATTAAGGATAGCTGTTAGCTCTTCAATCTGAGTAAGTTTATCTTCTCTTGTCATGATGCTTTTCGGTTAAGATTATGAAACTGATTTAGCATCTACAGCAATACCTGGAGACATTGTCGAAGAAATGTAAACACTCTTCATGTACGTACCTTTCGCCGCAGACGGCTTAAGTTTGTTCAGAGTTCTTACCAATTCTTCAGCGTTCTCTTGGATTTTCGCTGCATCAAAAGATACTTTACCGATTGCCGCGTGAACGATACCGTAACGATCAACTTTAAAGTCAATCTTACCAGCTTTCACTTCACCCACAGCTTTTGCTACGTCCATTGTAACAGTACCAGACTTTGGATTCGGCATCAAGCCACGAGGACCCAATACACGACCCAAAGGACCGATTTTACCCATTACAGAAGGCATGGTTACGATGACATCAATGTCTGTCCAACCGCCTTTAATTTTCTCGATGTATTCATCAAGGCCCGCGTAATCTGCACCTGCCGCTTTCGCTTCGTCCACCTTGTCAGGTGTAACCAAAGCGAGAACACGAACGCTCTTACCAGTCCCGTGAGGAAGACTTACCACGCCACGAACCATCTGGTTTGCTTTACGTGGGTCTACACCCAAACGAACTGCCAAGTTCACTGATGCATCAAACTTAGTACAGTTAACCTCTTTTACTAAGGCCGCTGCTTCGCTAACAGAGTATACTTTACCCTTTTCGAGTTTAGCGAGCGCGTTTTTCATGTTCTTAGTCAATTTTGCCATTGCTTCAAACTTTTAATTAAAACGGCTTCTCGCCAGTAACAGTTATACCCATGCTTCTCGCAGTACCAGCAATCATACTCATTGCTGACTCAACGGTAAAACAGTTTAAATCAACCATTTTATCTTCTGCGATCTTACGAACAGCATCCCAAGTAACTTTGGCAACTTTACTACGGTTAGGCTCTGATGATCCCTTCTTGATCTTAGCAGCTTCCATGAGTTGAACTGCTGCAGGAGGAGTCTTGATGATGAAGTCAAATGATTTGTCTGAATAGACCGTAATCACAACAGGTAACACCTGTCCCATTTTCTCTTGGGAACGAGCGTTAAACTGCTTACAGAACTCCATAATGTTGACACCTGCAGCACCCAAAGCTGGACCTACTGGAGGAGAAGGGTTAGCCTGGCCACCACGGACCTGAAGCTTTACTACTTTACTAACCTCTTTTGCCATTTCTTGTTTCTACTTGTTTAGAGTTGTTCATTCGGTTTCTTTTCATGTTGGAAGCGTGAAAAGAAGCCTATATATAGCTCACACCTATATCAATTATAATTTCTCCACTTCCGTGAAGCCTAGCTCAACTGGAGTCTTACGGCCAAAGATCTTCACTGTCACCTCTAGCTTCTGTTTCTCCTCGTTGATCTTTTCAATAGTCGCATCAAACGTGCTGAATGGACCATTGATTACTTTGACAGTCTCACCCAATGTAAATGGAATGAGAAGCATTGCTGCATTTTCTGCCTCTTGATCCACCTGACCTAACAAACGGCTCACTTCGGATGCACGCATGGGAGATGGATCGCCACCTTTAATATTTGACAAAAAGCCTACTACATTTGGAAGGTTCTTTATCATGTGGCTTACCTCACCGGTTAACGTAGCCTCAACGTACATGTAACCAGGAGTTTTCGTTTTTTCCTTTATGACTTTTTTGCCGTTGCGTACTTGAACGACTTTTTCCATTGGAATCACTACACGACCAACGAGATCGCTCATACCAGCATGAGCCATATCCTTTTCGATGTAGGTCTTTGTCTTGTGCTCTTGACCACTAACTGTGCGAAGCACGTACCATTTCATTCCAGTATCCGACATGATTATCCGAAGATTGAATATACAAACTCAAGCACTGTTGAGATCGCCTTGTCCATACCAAATACTACAAGTGAAAAGATGATAGTTCCAACAATCACAAGAGTTGTGCTTTTTTGAAGCTCACTTAAGCTCGGCCAAGTTGCTTTAACAGCAAACTCGTTCCAGGAGTCTTGTAGTGAAGTAATTAATTTGCTCATCTTTCTTCTTCTTAGCACGGGCACAAGGATTCGAACCCTGATCAACGGTTTTGGAGACCGCTATTCTACCATTGAACTATGCCCGTATGTAGGCAGAAAGGCACCTCCCTTTTGGGAGGCACCTTAACTACCATTTGGTTTATTCAGATTCGAGTATTACTCGATGATTTCTGTAACCTGACCTGCACCTACTGTACGACCACCTTCACGCATTGCGAAACGGAGACCTGTATTTACAGCAACATTTGCGATCAATTCAACAGTAATGCTCAAGTTATCACCTGGCATAACCATCTCAACGCCATCAGGTAACTGGATTTCACCAGTAACATCAGTTGTTCTCAAGTAGAACTGTGGACGGTATTTGTTATGGAAAGGAGTGTGACGACCACCTTCTTCTTTCTTCAAAACGTATACCTCAGCCTTGAACTTCTTGTGAGGAGTGATTGAACCTGGCTTACAGATTACCATACCACGACGAATATCTTCTTTCGCGATACCACGTAGAAGGATACCTACGTTATCACCAGCTTCACCTGTGTCCAAGATCTTACGGAACATCTCAACACCAGTGATCGTTGAAGTCAATTTCTCATCACCGAAACCGATGATTTCTACTGCTTCACCTGTGTTTGCAACACCAGTCTCAATACGACCAGTTGCGACAGTACCACGACCAGTGATCGAGAACACATCTTCAATAGGCATTAGGAATGGCTTATCACGATCGCGCTCTGGCTCTTCGATCCAAGCATCAACAGCTTCCATAAGCTCCATGATGGTACCAACCCATTTGTCATCACCATTCAAACCACCAAGGGCAGAACCAGCTACAACAGGAGTGTTGTCACCATCGTACTCGTAGAACGAAAGAAGATCACGAACTTCCATTTCAACAAGCTCCATCAACTCTTCGTCATCAACCATATCAGCCTTGTTCAAGAACACGACGATACGTGGGATACCTACCTGGCGACCAAGAAGGATGTGCTCACGCGTTTGTGGCATTGGACCATCAGTAGCCGCAACTACCAAAATAGCTCCGTCCATCTGAGCAGCACCAGTAACCATGTTCTTCACGTAATCCGCGTGACCTGGACAGTCAACGTGTGCGTAGTGACGGTTAGCCGTCTCGTACTCTACGTGAGAAGTGTTAATAGTGATACCACGCTCTTTTTCTTCAGGAGCGTTATCGATAGAATCGAAATCTCTTTTTTCAGACAATCCTGCATTCGCCAAACATGTGGTGATTGCAGCTGTCAATGTTGTTTTTCCGTGGTCAACGTGACCAATTGTACCAATGTTCAAGTGAGGCTTGGTACGTTTGAATGTTTCTTTTGCCATGACGAGCGATTATTAAATATATAAAACAGTATAAAGATTCTAATTTATA
>CATITW010000123.1 GCA_949547975.1 Cryomorphaceae bacterium
CAAGATTTTTTGCATTCTTGTTTCTTAAACCAATATGTAAAGAACTTTTCTTCTTTTTTTCCTATCTCTCGATTGGGACGGCAAATGTACAATGAATTGTGACACTTGCAACAACTAATCTTAAAAGATTTGGTTGGTTTTCATCCGGTATTTTAGAAGAGCGTGCTTCTCTCAAAGCGGGTGCAAATGTATGTGTCTTTTGGACATATACAAGAGGTGGCTAAGCTTATTTTTCGACTTTTTTAGACTCGTACTGAATATCAGGGAGTTGTCAATGAGACCGAGATGATTTTTCCTCTCATCACACGATGTGCACTGGTTGCAAAGTTGAAAATATAGGGGCTAAGATCTTTTGGAGCGATGGGTGCATCGTATCCTGGGAATGCTTCTTGGAGCATTTCTGTCTGGACTGCGCCCAGTGCAAGACAGTTAAATGCAAGCTCCGTGTCTTGGAATTCAGCTTGGAGGCATTCGGTGAGGATCGACATAGCACCTTTGGAAGAACTGTACGCGGTAAGTCCGGGAAATTTCACGGAGCCTTGAACGCCGCCCACTGAACTGATATTTACGATGTGGGTATCGGGGCGGAATTGGTCGCGGAGGAGATTGATGAGCTGAAAAGGAGCAAATACGTTGATAGTATAAATACGTTGTAAATCCTCCATGGATATCTCAGGCATCGGTTTATTGATGAGCGCCCCTGCATTATTGATGAGCACATCTACCGGGAGATTCGGCAATTCTGCCTTCGAAAAGGACAAAAGATCCAAGGAGATCAAGGTGAGCTGTTCGGGGTATTCGAGTTGGAGCTGTTGTAACGGCTTGATATTACGTGTTAGAACGACTACGTTCCAGTGGTTAGATAAAAATTCCTGTGCGGTAGACAAGCCAATGCCTCGAGAAGCGCCAGTAATCCAAGCGTATTTAGGAGTGGATGTGTTCATGGAGTAAGAATTGGTTCTATATGAAATAGAGGGAGAATAAAAAGCGGCCCAACATATAATATGAAGGGCCGCTCTGTACGTGTCATTTTAAAAATTGGTCTTCGATTAGACCAACATAGTAACTGGGTTTTCCAAAAAGCCCTTCACCGTTTGTAAGAATGCTGCACCTGATGCGCCGTCAATCACTCGGTGATCACAACTCAAGGTCACTTTCATTACGTTACCTGGTACTACAGCGCCGTCTTTGACTACTGGAACCTGCTTGATACCTCCTACAGCCATGATCGCAGCATCTGGTGGATTTACAATAGCAGTGAATTCTTCCACACCAAACATACCTAAGTTAGAAATAGTGAAGGTGTTACCTTCCCAATCCGAAGGCTGTAGTTTCTTGTCTTTCGCTTTACCCGCCAAATCTTTGACGTTAGCCGAAATACTAGACAACGGCATTTGGTCCGCGTGACGGAGTACTGGAACTAATAAACCGTCTTCGATCGCAACCGCAACACCGATGTGAACATGGTCGTTTTGACGGATATGATCGCCCAACCAAGCAGAGTTGATTACTGGATGCTTCTTCAAGGCAAGCGCACAAGACTTCACCACAAGATCATTAAAGCTGATTTTCACGTCACCCGATGCATTCATCGACTTACGGGCAGCAATCGCGTTGTCC
>CATITW010000124.1 GCA_949547975.1 Cryomorphaceae bacterium
AAAGCGACTTGCAATACGTTGGGCACATTGCCGCCGCGCGCATTGCGAAGGGTCGCTACTTTATTAATGTTTACGCTGAGTTTTGTGTGATCGTTCATACCTGCAAAGCTAAAGAAAAGGCCTATGTTTGTTACGTAATGAGACAAGAATCCACGCACACAGAACCGATCAAAGCCCTCACCCGGGAATCCCTCGTTGTAGAGGCATTGGACCGGATGGAAGAGCACAAGGTCAGCGAGCTTCCGCTTATCGACGACCAAGGGATGTACCTCGGTTTGTTAACGGAAGATGCACTGTTAGATGCGATTGATGAGAATGCTTCTGTTACTCAGGCCTACAACCCGGCTCATGCGCCATTTGTTCGCTCTTCGGCCCATGCCTTTGAGATTTTAGCCCTCACTACCCAATTCCGTCTTACACTCATCCCCGTGATCGACGAAGACGGGCGCTACATTTCAGCCTATTTGCTCAGCGACGTGGTCGAGTTTTTCCGCGA
This sequence comes from Cryomorphaceae bacterium, assembly GCA_949547975.1. The sequence goes on from CATITW010000124.1 coordinate 497, forward strand.
CACTCCGACATTGATGCAGCCCGGCGCAGTAGCGGTATTCAGTGTGGAGCAGGCCCAGTATTCCATGGTCACCGTGAGTACCGTGGTCGAGCAGAACGACGCCAAAGTCCTCGGGCTGTGGATGGTAGAGCCTGTTGCAGTAGGAATGATTAGATTTATCCTCAAATTAAACACCGAGCACAGCGGTCCGATCATTCAAAGCATCCAGCGTTACGGATATACGCTCGATGGATTGCACGGCGATCTAAGTTTTGAGCAAGACTACCAGAACCGTTACGACCATTTAATGAATTATTTGAAGTACTGATGAGAATCGCGCTATTTGGACGGAATCCGAAAACACCCGACCTTCCTTACGTAGAGGTGGTCATGGAAAAACTCTATGAGGAAGGTGTAGCTATGGCGGTATACGCCCCGATGAGAGAGGCCTGCGAACAGATTCGCGACGAAGAGTTCGAGGATTTGCGTTTTACAGTGTTTAACGACGAAGAGGAATTGGACACGTTTGATCCAGATTTTCTCATCTCGCTCGGTGGTGATGGAACTATTTTGGACGCAACTGTACTGATACAAAGCAAGGATATTCCCATTTTAGGAATCAATATGGGCCGCCTAGGCTTCTTAGCGAATGTAGCGAAGAGCAATATTGAAACTTCGTTAGATGCCCTGTTCAGTGGCCGATTCCAGCTCGATTTCCGCTCTTTATTGCAGGCCCGCACTTCGTGCAACCGCATCATGAAGCCAAATTTCGCCTTAAACGAAATCACCCTTGCCCGTAAAGAAACCACGAGCATGATTACCGTGCATACCTACTTGAACGGCAGTTATTTAAACAGTTATTGGGCGGACGGTCTGATCATCAGCACGCCGACTGGATCGACCGGTTACAGCCTATCGTGTGGGGGTCCGATCATCATGCCGAACAGTGAAAATTTCGTACTCACGCCTATCGCTCCGCACAATTTAACCATGCGTCCGTTCGTTATTTCCGATAACAATACCCTTCGACTCCGCGTGGAGAGTAGAGAGCACGAGTTTTTAGCTTCTTTGGACAGTCGTATGCACAGTTTTGATACGGAGACCGAGCTCTTTATCCAAAAAGCCGATTTCCGCGTTGCTCTCGTTCAAACCGAGCTTCAAGACTTTTCCACTACCATGCGCAACAAATTGAGTTGGGGGCGCGATTACAGAAATTAAATGAGAAGTAAAATCACCGTATGTTTTGTGCTGTTGCTCTCTAGCGCAGCGCTTTGGTCACAGTCCTACGAGCTGGGTTTTGGGGGCGGAGGGACGCTTTTTCACGGCGATGTCGGCGCAGTGGGTTTGAATGCACAAGGCGCCTCGGGTTTCCTACCGAATCAGCCGTACGCAAATGTCACTTTACGTCGCCAATTTAATTGGCATTGGAGCACCCGCGTGAACTTCGCACAGGGCTATCTCGAGGCAAACGACCTTTGGGCGAAAGACGATTTTAAAAGCAACCGCGGCATTGCAGTCCGTACGGAAGTCTCCGAGCTTTCGATGATGACTGAGTTCAATTTTTGGCCGTA
>CATITW010000125.1 GCA_949547975.1 Cryomorphaceae bacterium
CAAGTGAAGTACAAGGAGATGGCCCAGAAAGACTTTTTAAAGTGAGCGGGACACCGGCGGACTGTGTGAAATTGGCAGTGAATATGATTCTACCCAGACGACCTGACTTTATTTTTAGTGGTGTAAATCACGGGTCAAATGCTTCGGTAAATACCATTTATTCGGGAACGATGAGTGCCGCTGTGGAAGGTGCAATGGAACGCATTCCTTCGATCGGTTTTTCGTTGTGTGAATTTTCTTGGGAAGCTTCGTTTGAAGCGGGTCGTGAATTCATCGAAAAAATCATGAAGCAAGTCATGAAAAATGGTCTGCCTTCAGGAACGTGTTTAAATGTAAACATTCCAGAAAACGAAAAGGCTCCTTATAAAGGCATTCGCGTGTGTCGAATGGCGATCGGGAATTGGGTAGAAGAGATCGACCAGCGCAAGGATCCTTTTGGACGTCCCTACTACTGGTTGACCGGTAAATTTGAAAACTACGATCATGGAGACGACACGGATCTTGCTGCTTTAGAGCAAGGTTATGTAAGTGTTGTACCTATTACCATCGATCTGACTGCGCATCACGCCGTGGCGACTTTAAATCAATGGGATTTTGAGAAATAAAAAATACGACGGATTGATCGGCTTTTTAGTCGGTATTGGAGCACCTTTATTTTCTATTGCGGTGGCTTTAGAGTCTTTTCCTGCACTCCAAGAGATCGGTGATGTAACGAACCCTGCTTGGCGTATTGTAGTCATGCGCGCGATCACTTTTGGGGTGATTATAAATGCTGTGCTGTTTTTTACTTCAGTAAATTCCTCGCGAGACATCATCGCTAAGGGTATTTTATTCTCTTGTATTCCCAGCGTTATAGCGGTGTTTTATTTCCAATTTGTGCTCGGCTAATGAAAGTGTTTTGGATCGCAGGGGACCCCTCCGGGGACGTGCAGGCCGCCGCATTGCTGTCGGCGTTTCGTTCTCAGCATCCTGAATCTAGGCATATCGGTTGGGGCGGTGACGCCATGAAAACTGCCGGCTTAGAGCGTTTGTATGATTTTCCGGCACATCCCATCATGGGGTTTGTGGAAGTCCTCTTAAAGGCAAGCACGATCCGTGACCAATTTTCTTCCGTTAAAAAAGACCTCACTGCGGCACGCCCTGATCTGCTCGTTCTCGTAGATTTTGCCGGTTTCAACTTACGCATTGCAGCGTGGGCGAAGGCACAAGGGATAAAAACCACCTATTTCATTCCCCCAAAGGTTTGGGCTTGGAAACAAAGTAGACTACAGCGCTTGATGAGTGCTTCGGATCTGGTACTGAGCATTCTGCCCTTTGAAGAGCAGTGGTACTCTGAGCGCGGTCACGCCATTCATTATGTAGGAAACCCGTTATCAGAGAAATACGCTTCCCGTTCAGAATACAAGTCCACAAGTACGAAAGTGCTGTTGCTCCCGGGGTCACGCGCTCAAGAAGTGCGCAGGTTATTGCCGGTGTATTATGGATTGGCTGCAGTGCAACCTTCGTTCGATTTTGTCGTGGTACGGGCACCTGGAGCTCAAAAATTTTGGCCTTCTACGCCGTGTCCTCAAAATGTGACGCTTGTAGATGCGCCCATCAGCACCGTAGCAAAAGGGGTTCGGTTTGCCTTCACGTGCAGCGGAACGGCTTCTTTGGAGATTTCACTTTTAGGGATTCCTCAGGCGGTGGTCTACCGCGCAAATCCGTTGTCCCTGGCCATAGCTCGTGCACTGGTGAAGGTCCCGTATTTCTCTCTGCCTAACCTCATTTTAGATCGGGAGGCGGTGCCGGAATTGTTGCAAGAACAGGTGAATGTTCCGGCTTTAAGTGGATTGCTAACGGCGGACCATCAGGAGCAACTTGCGGAATGCAGGGCACTGGTGGAGCGCATGGGAGCCGAGAAACTGGAGAACGCTGCCGTTGAACGAATGGTTAATCTTATTGCCTCATGAAAAAAATACTGTTAGTCGCCGTTTTAATGCTGGTCGGTTGGAGCGGGAAAAGTCAATCGTTTTCTCGTGTTAAAACCGCCTATCTCAAGGGACCTAGAGTGTTGGCTTTTTCGGATCATGAATACGGTCGTATGCAGGTCAAAGTAAAGCGCGGTTCTTACGAGCTTAAGGCCTACACGCCCGACAGTGTATTTTCGATGATGTATTCGGCCGATGATGTGCATCCCTTGTATACGTTTCGTGGTGATTTACGTCTGAATAGGGCGGGTTGCGATAGCATTATCATAGAAAGTCCGGATACGATTGTGATGCGGGTGTTGAAGGGGAAGAATTGGTCACTGGAACGTCCTTATACGGGGAAAGTGGTGGTGCGCCCTAATCTCATTTATCTTGAAACCATTGTGCAGGTTCCGGTCGAGGCGTACATCGCTGGGGTTGTAGAAGCAGAAGGGGGATTGTCACCTGAACCTGAGTATCATAAGGCACAAGCGGTGCTGGCTAGAACTTGGCTGATGTCGAACATGAGTAAGCATAGTAAGGACGGTTTTCATGTCAAAGACGATCAAAGTTCGCAGGCATTTAAAGGGGTTGCCCACGGGAAAAATGCGAAGATTATTCAAAACGCGGTGCTCGCATGTAAGGATACTTTAGCGCTGTATGATTCGAAGCCTATTTTAGGTTTTTACCATTCCAATTCAGGTGGATATACCACCCAGCCTCATCTGGTGTGGTCGCAAGAATTGCC
>CATITW010000126.1 GCA_949547975.1 Cryomorphaceae bacterium
CTTCAGGTAACCGCTACGTTGAAAGAAGTGATCGATTCTCAAGGGTCGAGTTTGATCTCTGATATTGAGAAGGGAATCTCTATTGCCATCATCGATGACAAATGGAAAGACCACCTCAGAGCGATGGATGATCTGCGCCAAAGTGTTCAAGGCGCAGTGTACGAGCAGAAAGATCCGTTGTTGATTTACAAATTTGAATCGTTTGAATTGTTCAAAGGGCTCATCTCTAGAGTGAATCAAGAGATCGTAAGCTTCCTATTCCGTGGAAACCTGCCGGAGAATAATCCAGATCAGGTTCGTAAAGCTCCAGCGGCAGCTCCGAAGCAACCAAAACTGCAAGAAGGTCGCCCAGGAGGTGAACCGCAGCAAAGCGCTTCACGCCAGCAGCAAGCGCCGCAGCCACCGCGTCCTCAAAAACCAGTGGTGAATACCGGTAAAACGTACGGCCGTAATGATGCAGTCACGGTGCGCAATACCGCTACTGGAGAAGAGCAGAACGTGAAATACAAAAAGGCAGAAACGCTCCTCTCGAAAGGTTGGGTGATTGTCGACTAACGAATATCCGAAAACTTAAAAGGCGCCATGTTCTGGAATTTTATCGCTAGAATCTTACTGCGAAATCGCATCGCGTGGCTGGCCACGGTGCTCTTGGCAACCGTGTTCATGGCCTACCAAGGTTCTACGGTTCGCATGAGTTATGAGTTTGCGAAGCTTATGCCGGAAACGGATTCGGTTTCGATCGACTACAACATGCTTGTAGATGAGTTTGGCCAAGCCTCTAACACCATCGTTATCGCGATGGAGGATGCTGACTTCTTCACTAAGGAGCACTTGAGTGAATGGCTGGAATTGGTCGATTCTTTGAAAAGTGTGGACGGAATAACCAACGTCCAAAGTCTAACGGAGGCGTACGGATTGACGGTTGATACGGCAACGGAAAAATTGGCTCCAGATACTTTGTTTAATGCGTTACCGCAAAACGGCGAAGAGGAGATTGCATTAGAAGCTCGCGTGAAATCGTGGCCGTTCTACAAAGGGGGGTTGTACCAAGGCGATACTTACATGATGATCCTACGCATCGACGAGGCGCGCCTGTACAACGAGCGGATCGTTCCGGTCGTTGAAACGGCGAAAAAGCACATTCTCGCTTGGGAAGAAGCATACGGTAGGGATCTGCATATGAGTGGATTGCCGTGGTTGCGTATTGCAAACACGAAGAACCTTCAGGCAGAAATCTATCGAACCGTAGGGTTTACGTTGCTCGTCACGGTGATCATCTTCTTTGCCTTTTTAAAAAGCATTCGAGCTACGTTAGTATCACTGACCATCGTGATTTTGGGTGTGATCTTCTCAGTAGGAGCGATGGGCTTGTTTGGCTTCGGCTTAACGCTACTTTCCTCGCTCATTCCGCCGCTGATTATCGTAATCGGAGTGCCGAACTGTATTTATCTGATCAACAAATACCACCAGGAATACAAGAAGCACGGCAACCAAGTTCGTGCCATCCAACGTGTAGTCAAAAAGGTCGGTTACATCGCTCTGATCACCAATACAACGACAGCATTAGGGTTTGCGGCATTCATCTTGACGGATAGTGATAATCTTGTAGAATTCGGGATCATCAGCTCGATCAGTATCCTTTCGGTCTTCGTGCTCTCGATGATTATCATGCCCGTGATTTATAGCTTTTTGGCCCCGCCTAAGGAGCGCCATATGAATCACTTCGATGTGGGTTGGTTGGTCAATTTCCTCGACTTCCTTGATTTCTCTGTGGAAAAGCGCCGTCCGCTCATCTACGGAGTCACGGCAGTACTCGTAGCACTCGCAGTGGTGGGTCTTTTCAAAATTGAGACGGCAGGAAATCTTACTGCAGACTTTAACAAAGAAGAGAACATCTACAAGGATGTCAAATACTTCGAACGCACCTTTGGAGGAGTCGTTCCGATGGACATCATCATCGACACAAAACGAGACGGGGGTGTAGAAAAATTATCCAACCTCCGCCGTATTGAGGCCTTGCAGGATTCGTTAGCGACCTTGCCAGAATTGAGCCGTTCGGCATCACTAGTCGACTTTGTGAAATTTGCAAAACAAGGGGTGATGTTCGGAAATCCAGACATGTATTCCTTACCGTCCAGAAGCGAGCAACAATGGCTCTTGACCTA
>CATITW010000127.1 GCA_949547975.1 Cryomorphaceae bacterium
GATACCGTTTTTCTCAGTAACCGAGGAGGTGCACTCTCACGTCAAAGTGTATTTATGAAGCTAAAATCCTATGCTAGCGCGGCGGGAATCACTAAGAACATTTCTCCGCACACCCTGCGCCACAGTTTCGCCACCCACCTCATGGAACGCGGTGCAGATTTGCGGATCGTACAGCAACTTTTAGGACACGAAAGCATCACTACCACCGAGATCTATACCCATGTCAGCGCGCAGCAGCTTGGTGCGAAAATTGCAGCACATCACCCGTTGAATAAAAAAACAAAGTAGACATGATCAAACGTTTTACAGCCCTAGCCTGCCTATTGATGTTGTTCGCGGCAGCATCGTGTACGAAAGAACCAGAACCTTCTAGCTGGAACCACACCATGGATGAAATGTACGACTGCCATACCGGTACGGGACTCGACTCTGCGCAACTCGCCGCAGCCTTAGTCGGCACCTGGGATTGGCGTTTTGTGCGGTCCACCTCCTGGTCGTATTACGAAAGTGAGGACGAATACCGTGGCTACGAGATGCAGTTCAATGCAGACGGAAGTTTGGTCCTGAATCAAAACGATACCGCACAGATCACTGGGACCTGGGAACTGGAGAACAGTTGGATCGATTTTTCGTTAAACGTACAACCGTATATACCGACCACCTTTGGAGCGATGGTGCATTGTGACGAATACCTCATGTTCTACAGCTCCCCCATGGACGGACCGGATCACCTTTACGAAAAACAATGACCGTACAAGAGATTATAGCACTCCAGCGCGGGTTCAAGGCACAGCTTGCCCAGCAACCCATCGCATATAGAATTCACAAACTCGAGCTCTTGCGCAAGGCGTTGAAAGGGGAATGGCAACAAAAATTGGTCGATGCGATGCGTGCAGATTTTGGAAAAGGCGAAGTAGAAACGCGTCTGACTGAAATTCTTCCCACGCTCGACAACATCAAGCTCTTGACGAAACATCTGAAGAGTTGGACAGCACCAAAGCGCATAAAAACACCCATTCAGCTGTTTGGTTCTACCTCATATACGGAAGTAGAGCCCAAGGGAAATACCCTGATCATTTCCCCTTGGAACTATCCTATCTATCTTACCCTTCACCCCTTCTGTACCTCTTTTGCAGCAGGAAACACTGCCATACTCAAACCTTCAGAGCTGACTCCGCATACCAGTGCAGCACTTGCGGAACTGATCGCTGAGATTTTCGACCCGAAGGAAGCTACCGTGGTGCAAGGCGGTGTTAAAGTGGCCACAGAACTGCTTGACACGCGCTTCGACCACATCTTTTTCACCGGCTCTACGGCGGTAGGAAAAATTGTGATGCAGGCAGCTGCCAAGCACCTGACCTCTGTCACCCTCGAGCTCGGTGGCAAGAGTCCTACGATCATCGATAATTCTGCTAATGCATACTCCGCAGGACAACGCATCGCTTGGGCAAAATTTACAAATGCCGGTCAGATCTGTATCGCTCCAGACCACATCTATGTGCACGAGGCGAAGCTCGAAGACTTTAAAAAAGGCGTTCAGGAAGCGCTAGATCGTTTCTACGGCAGCGAACCTACGACCAACCCTGACTACGTCCAGATCGTCAACAACAGGCACTTTAAGCGCTTAACAGACATGATGGAAGCGGCAAAAA
>CATITW010000128.1 GCA_949547975.1 Cryomorphaceae bacterium
GTTTTTCTGAATTCGCCCTATATTTCTTTTGTTTTTGCTGTAGATGTACACCACCAGCGGGTGTTCTCTGCTTGCGATCTCCTCTAAGGGTGTGCTGAGATCCTCAAACGTGAATACAGGAAGAAGGGGCCCAAAGATTTCTTCTTTCATTAGTGCTCCGTCTCGAGGAGGATCGATAACAACTGTAGGTGCGATTCGGCGCTGCTCACTGTCGGCTTCCCCACCGTAGAAAAATTCACCTTCTTCGGTTTTTGCCGCTTCCATCATGTCTGTTAAGCGCTTAAAGTGCCTGTTGTTGACGATCTGGACGTAGTCAGGGTTGGTCGTAGGTTCGCTGCCGTAGAAACGATCTAGCGCTTCCTGAACACCTTTTTTAAAGTCTTCGAGCTTCGCTTCGTGCACATAGATGTGGTCTGGAGCGATACAGATCTGTCCGGCATTTGTAAATTTTGCCCAAGCGATGCGTTGCCCTGCGGAGTATGCATTAGCCGAATTATCGATGATCGTAGGACTCTTGCCACCGAGCTCGAGGGTGACAGAGGTCAGGTGTTTGGCCGCCGCCTGCATCACTATTTTTCCTACCGCCGTAGAGCCGGTGAAAAAGATGTGGTCGAAGCGCGTGTCGAGCAGTTCCGTGGCCACTTCAACACCGCCCTGCACTACAGCAGCTTCCTTCGGGTCGAAAATCTCAGCGATCAGTTCCGCGAGTGCTGCACTGGTATGAGGCGTCAGCTCTGAGGGTTTGAGTATGGCTGTATTTCCTGCAGCAAAAGAGGTACAGAAGGGGTGAAGGGTCAGAAATATCGGATAATTCCAAGGGGAAATGATCAGGGTATTTCCTTTGGGCTCCACTTCCGTGTACGAAGTTGAACCAAACAGCTGGATGGGCGTTTTTATGCGCTTTGGTGCTGTCCAACTCTTCAGATGTTTGGTCAAGAGCTTGATGTTGTCGAGCGTGGGAAGAATTTCAGTCAGACGCGTTTCTACTTCGCCTTTTCCAAAGTCTGCACGCATCGCATCGACCAATTTTTGTTGCCATTCCCCTTTCAGCGCCTTGCGCAAGAGCTCGAGTTTGTGGATTCTATACGCGATGGGTTGCTGGGCAAGCTGTGCCTTGAACCCGCGCTGGAGTGCTATGATTTCTTGTACGGTCATTGTTTTTCGTAAAGGTGATCCGGTCCGTCCATAGGAGAGCTGTAGAACATGAGGTATTCGTCACAATGCAACATGGCTCCAAAGGTGGTCGGTATATACGGTTGTACGTTTAACGAAAAATCGATCCAACTGTTCTCCAGTTCCCAGGTCCCTGTGATCTGTGCGGTATCGTTTTGATTCAGGACCAAACTTCCGTCTGCGTTGAACTGCAGCTCGTAGCCGAGGTATTCGTCCTCACTTTCGTAATACGACCAGGAAGTGGAGCGCAAAAAACGCCAATCCCAGGTGCCTACTAAGGCTGCGGCGAAGTCCGTAGAGTCGAGTCCAGTTCCGGTATGGCAGTCGTACATTTCATCCATGGTGTGGTTCCAGCTAGAAGGTTCTGGTTCTTTCGTACACGATGCCGCCGCGAACAACATCAATAGGCTGGCTAGGGCCGTGAAACGTTTGAGCATGTCTATTTTGTTTTTTTATTCAATGGGTGATGTGCTGCAATTTTCGCACCAAGCTGCTGCGCACTGACGTGGGTATAGATCTCTGTTGTAGTGATGCTTTCGTGTCCTAAAAGTTGCTGTACGATGCGCAAATCTGCACCGCGTTCCATGAGGTGGGTGGCAAAGCTGTGACGCAGGGTGTGTGGGGAAATGGTTTTGGTGATACCTGCTGCGCTCGCATAGGATTTTAGCTTCATAAATACACTTTGACGTGAGAGTGCACCTCCTCGGTTACTGAGAAAAACGGTATCGCTAAATGCCGGTTTTGGCGCGATGTGTGGGCGTTCATATTCGAGGTAGAGCTCGACAAATTTTATGGCCTCTTGATGCACTGGCACTAGGCGTTGTTTGTCTCCCTTACCGGTAACGATCAGGTAGCCTTCTTCGAGGCGCAAGAGGGAACGTTGCAAGTGACATACTTCACTAACACGCAAGCCGCAAGCGTAGAGCAGTTCGATCATGGCGCGGTCACGTGTGGCAAAGGGGCCTTCCATGGGGATGGCATCGAGCAGGTTTTGCACATCGGTTTCACTGAGAACGGCGGGAAGCTTCCGGCCAATTCGTGGATTTTGGAACAATGCGACGGGGTGATCTTCACGGAATTGTTCCTCCTGCATCCAATTGTAAAATCCGCGTAACGTACTCAGCATGCGGCTTTGGGAACGCGGACTGAGTCCTTGGCTGTAGATCTCCTCGAGGAAGCGTGAAAGGTCCTTGGGTGTGGTTTTGTCAGGGTTTACCGCGGATGAGGCAACATGCTTTTCTAGGTCGCGCGTGTAGGCAGCCCGGGTGTTCGCGCTCAACCCGCGTTCATACTCGAGGTATTCGAGGTAGCCTTCGATGCATTCCTTCCAAGTCATAGCTCAAATTTCGCTTTTGAAGCGGTAAGTTTGCAGTATGCGAATATTACTTCTTAACGGACCCAATCTAAATCTACTCGGCACCAGAGAACCTGAGGTGTACGGGGATGAAAGTTTTGAGGATTTCTATGCGGAATTGGCCGCGGTGTATGATGATGTAGCTAGTTTCCATTACGAGCAAAGCAATGTGGAAGGGGAGCTGATCGATCATTTGCAGCAGGCAGATGGCGCGTTTGATGCCGTGCTGTTCAACGCAGGTGGATATACGCATACCTCTGTAGCATTGATGGATTGCATCGCTGCGATACAGGTTCCGGTGGTTGAAGTACACATCTCCAATCCGCTTGCCCGGGAAGAGTTTCGTCACGTCAGCTTGATCGGGAAGCAGTGTATTGCTTCTGTAAGTGGCTTTGGTTTAGATTCTTATCGACTTGCGTTAGAAGGAATACTTCAAAAATTGAGCTAAGATGTTTCAGGACGTGTATACCGTCCTTAAAGGACTTGTGCAGCGCTTTTTTCTGCCAGTTCTTGCCCTGTGTATTGGGTTGTACATCGCCAAAAGTTTAGGCGCTCAAAACATTTCTAAAGCTACCTTGCCCTTTGCGGGAATCGTTGCAGCAGTTTCGCTGTTGTGTTTGTTTTATTATCCGCGACTCATGTTGTTTACCGCGATGGCAGTGGGGCACTTTATCGCCCATCTCGGCCGTATAGGAGTCACACTTCCGGTGGGCTTATCGATCGATGGACTTCTAGCTTTAGCGTTGATTGTTTTGATGGTTCAAGGTAAAAAAGGCACCTTCGAGCACCTCAAGAAACCTGAGTTCATTGCCATTTTTATATGGATTGGGTATACGCTTGTGCAGATTGCGAATCCCATCTCTCCAGGGCCAGTCGCTTGGTTTTATGCGATGCGCTCTATTTCCCTCTACTACGTGCTTACTCCTGTGGTTGCTGTAGCGCTGATCCAGACGAAAAGGCAGCTGCATTTTGCCATCAACCTGCTGATTCCCCTGTCGATCTTGCTGGCCGTGGTGTCCTTGCGTCAGCACTATTCAGGAATGAATGAATACGAAATGCGCTGGTTGCTTTCTGGTCCGATACGTACCCATTTTTTACGTGGGAAGATGCGCGTGTTTAGTCTGCTTGCCGATGCGTCGACCTTTGGCGCCTATGCCGCTTACATCGCTACTATTTTCGGTGTTCTGGCGGCGTATCCGGGGAGGTTGAAAGGCCGATTTCTCTTTATTATCCTCGCACTTTTAAACTTCTATGCGATGATGCTGAGCGGCTCACGGGGGCCATTGGCCATCATAGGGGTCGGCGGAATGTTGTATTTGATCATGTCGAAGAAACTGGGAGTTACCATTTTCGGTTCGGTGATGGGCGGTGGTTTTTTTGTCTTTTTAAAGTACACGACCATCCTCCAAGGGAACTACAACGTTGCCCGATTGCGCTCGGCGCTTGATCCCAATGATGCTTCGTTGCTCGTTCGTAAGGCGAAAGAGGCCATGCTTAGCGTCTATATGGCGAATAAGCCCATCGGGGGAGGTATCGGTTCTGCGGGAATGTGGGGGGAACGCTTCGCACCGGGTTCCTTTTTGGCAAATACACCTACGGACGGTTTGTATTCGAGGATTTGGATGGAAACTGGCATCGTAGGTCTATACCTGTACCTTGGTGTTTTTGCCGTTCTAACTGTGTACATGGGCTACCGCTTGTGGAACCTACCAAATGGACTGCTGAAGCAAAAAGTGGTCGCTATGTACTGCGGTTTTGTAGGACTTCTAGTTGCTAGTTACGTGAACGAGTTGATCACTCAGGTACCTATTTCTATCATCAGTTACACCACGCCAGCCCTGGTGATTTTGTTGCATCATTGGCACAAAACCGGGGTGGATATCACCGACGGACCGCAAGAAGAACGGCCGCCACTTTAGCGGGAAATACTTAGCCGAGGACTAGTACGCGCTTTGAAGGACCGACAAGGCATCTTCACGAAGAATGTCTCCGTGCTCACCGAGTTTGATGGTGCGAATCTTTTCCAGGTTTTGAACGATTTTTTCCGGGGCAACCTCCTGGGTGTCCATCGCTGGATACGCTGAAAGTGTAGTAGGTACATCAAGACTGTGGAAGAAGTTTTCGATCGCATCTACAGCAGCTGTGGCCAATTCTGCCTCGCTGCCGCTCAGCCCGAGCACGCGTTGAGAAAATTGGGCCAATTTCGCTCCTTTTTTATCCGCCTTGTAGCGGTACATACTCGGCAACACAATCGCCAAGGTACGGGCGTGATCAATGCCATACAGAGCTGTTATTTCGTGACCCAAGGCATGGATGGACCAGTCCGTCGGCACGCCTTTTTGAATGATGCCGTTCAGTGCCATGTTGCAGCACCACATAAAATTGGCGGCGGTATCGTAATCACTAGGGTCTGCCATCACTTTGGGCGCAATCTCCATCAGGGTGGCTAAAATCCCTTCGCTGATGCGGTCTTGGAGCGTTGCAGAAGTCGGGTAGGTCATGTATTGCTCCATCACGTGTGTGAAGGCATCTACAATCCCGTTCGCAAGCTGACGCTCAGGCAAGGAGGCCACCACGGACGGATCACAAATGCTGAACTTCGGAAACAAACCTGGACCACCCATCGGACGTTTTTGGTTGAGCTCTTTGCGAGAAATCACTGCGCCGCTATTCATCTCACTGCCTGTGGCCGGTAAGGTAAGTACCGTCCCAAAAGGCATGCCTACTTCCGTACGAATTCCTTTCGAAAGAATGTCCCAGGGAGTATCGCCGTCAAAAAGGGCCGCTGAACTCAAAAATTTGGTGCCGTCGATCACGCTACCTCCACCTACGGCAAGGATAAAGGTGATCTCTTGTTCTTTGATGATCTTCAAGGCGCGAAGAAGCGTTTCGTACTCTGGATTCGCTTCGATACCGCCAAACTCAACTACTTCAAAACCTTCAAGTGCAGACTGAACTTTTTGGTAAACGCCATTTGTTTTAATAGAACCACCGCCGTAAGTCATTAGGACTTTAGCGCCGGCTGGAATTTGGGAAGCAATATTTTTGTGTGCGTCCTTTCCAAAAAATAGGTGGACAGGGAGTTGAAGGTTGAAATTGATCATGTGATTGTGTGGTTTGACCTTCTAACACCGAATCGCTTCGAGGGTTTAAAAGGAGATGTATCTGTTTCTTTTTTCCTCGTAAATCTCATTTACCGGAATAAGAATGCCGGTTTCTTCGACATTCCCAAAGTCTTTATTGATGAAGGTCCCGAAAGTTTTCATCGCCGGGCTAAGACTCATGTACTGTTTGATCAGCGGAGGAATACTTTCCCCGTGTTCGCTGCAGAGTTTATTAAGTGCACGAGTCCCTTTTTTAAACCCTAGTGCAAAGTCTTGGGGATCGATCGGGAAGTGTTCTTCAAGGGAAAGCTGTGGAACTTCTGCGGGAACGATCGGCTGCATCAATCCCTGTGGATCCGGGAAGTAGTGACTAAGGAAGTTAAGAACCAGGTTGCGCGCCTCACGGTGGTAGGTCGGATACATAGTTACTTTACCGTAGAAATACTTTAAATGGTCGTATTTGAGTGTGATGGCGCCTAGTCCGTCCCAAATGTTGTCGAGTGCGAACATTCCTTTACGCGGATCTACCGCCGGCTGGTATTTGGGTTGTACCCAGCTGCGACCCAGTTCGATGCTGTACGGAAGGTAGTCGGAAATGAACTGTGGACTAAAGTCGAAATAGTGGCCCATGCTCAAGTCGTGCTTCACATCACCTTTCTCTGCAACCACGGCGCCGTCGATGAAGCGATATCCTCCTACGATTTCTTTGACCTCTGGATTCCAAACGATCAGCTGCTGATAGGGGATGTCACTAAGGTCGAGTTCGTCGAGGTCCACAGGTTCTCCAGTACCTCCGTCCGCTGAAGCGAAGGTAAGTTCACGCAGGCGGCCTATCTCTTGCACCACGTTTGGCGCGTTGTGTACATCTAAAATATAGATTTCGTTGTTCAGCTTGGACGTGTTGCGAACGAAGCACTCTGGAGTGAGCTCAGCTTCTAAGAGTGCAACGTCTACGGCCGGCCTGATGTAACTGAGGTCTAACATGCGGCAAATATACTACCGGTAGGACGATAAATTAGCTAATGTTCGAAAGTTCGTAGACCTTCTTCTTGACTTCGTAGGCCCATTCTGCAGGCTTCTTCGTACCATCGAGTGCTTCAGGGAGGATCGGGGCGCCGTATTTTACAACGATGGTGTTTCCGCCTTGGCGCAGTGTTTCCCTCGAGAGCAAAAGCATCTCAAGATTCATTTTGATGCCTAAAAATTTCCGCAGTTTAGAGATGCGGTAAAATGTATTGGAAAGCTGACCACTGATGTGCACCGGGACGATAGGCTTCTTGTATTTCTTGGCTTTAGCGATGAAGGTTTTTTTCCATTCTAAATCACGAATGACGCGGTATTGTGTCATGCGACTCACCATGCCTGCAGGGAAGATGAACAAGGCGTCATCGCCCGCAAATGCCTCATCTACGGCCTTGATGCCATCGCGGGCAGTTGCTCCAAACTTATTCACCCCCACAAAGAGCTCTTTGAGATTGGGGATGTTCATCAGCAGATCGTTTACTAGGAATTTTACATCGGTGCGGTAACTGTCTATGGCAGACATCACAGCGATAGCGTCCATACCACCGAGGGGGTGGTTCGCAGCGAAGATGACACCACCTTCGGTAGGGATGTTTTCTGCGCCTTGGACTTCGACTTTGACGTTAAAGCGGCCGCACATCGCACGACAGAAATCAAAGTTTTTGACGTGGGCGAAGTCGGTCATGATCGCGTTAAGAAAGGATTCGTGGACGATCTTTTCCCTGAGGAATTGGATCAAAAAACCTGGTATAAGTTTGTGAACGCTCGGATTTTTCTCTCGAATCAATCCATCGACATCGACAAATTTCTTAGGCGTTTGGCTCATAGGTGGTGTGGTAAGAAAGCGAATGTAGACAAAATCATTTTTTCAACGATGCTTCGTACGTGGCAATCCAGCTTTCAGGCGTGATTTTCTGTGCCAATTCCTCCAAAAGTCCCCAAGGAATATCATCCAATCGCTTGAATCGGACACAACTTTTGCCCATGTCCAACTTATATTTCGAATGCTTCGGATATTCGGTCTGCCACCATTCAAGCAACTCCGGGGTTGCGTAAATTCCCATGTGATACAGAGCTACAAAATTCTTCTGCGAGGCCATGTTGATAAACGGTAAGGGCAGCTTCGGATCGCAGTGGTAACCAGCGGGGTACAGGCTGTGCGGCACATAGAAGCTGGG
This sequence comes from Cryomorphaceae bacterium, assembly GCA_949547975.1. The sequence goes on from CATITW010000128.1 coordinate 7,833, forward strand.
CATGCCGTAGTTCAGTCCTTGTTCAAAACCTTCGGGCAGGTGATCTGCAAATAAGGAGATCATTCGCTCTACAACGACTTTGCGCTCCTCAGGGAGTGCGCCGAGGTATTCTTCGATGGAGTTGGCGGGTATGTGCATGTGTTGACGTGTTAAGGTGTTAAGGTGCGGTCGCGCCCAAAGCGGTTAATGCCGGCAGGGCGACGCCGTTAAAGTTAAACAAAGCTTGATTTTCATACGGCGATCCGTTCTGAGATTGTGGCCCATCGTACGCGACCAATTCTGCCCCCCAATACAACACTCCAGTGCCTAGCGAGTCGGCGATCTGTTTCACCGCGCTGACAAAGTCTTTTTGTCCCTGGGGTGTAGGCGGGAAACTGGGTATGAGCTGATCCGCGCTCCCAATGTGGTTGTTCGTCCAGTCCGCCCAGCCTAAGCTAAAGGCGTAGGAGGTCTCCACAATATACACGGGGCGCTGAAAGGTGTTTTGAAGTTGCCAGCACGCCGCTTCAAATTCGTCCAAATCTTTGGTGTGCCAGCGCGGATAGAAGCTCAAGGCTATGGCGTCATAATCCAAACTGTCCACCGACTGGAAAAATGCAATTGCACCCTGAATACCTGCAAAATGTAGCATGGTGATCGCATTGCTGTCGGCCGAGCGGGCCCCTTGAATTCCGCGCTGAAGTAGGCGCTGAAAATTTCCTGAACCGTCGCGCTTTCCGTGTGGGTAGATCAAGCCGTGGTTGATCTCATTACCGATCTGTACAAAGGTGGGTTTGAGCAGTGAGACGGCCGAAGAGGTGAATGCTTCCACAGAATCCAATACGTCCTCAAAAGTAGCGTTGGTCCAGTTCTGCGGCAGGATTTGCGCTCCTGGATCCGCCCAAGTATCGGAATAGTGCAGGGTCAGCAAGAGTTCCAGATCACGGTTTTGAAGCTCTTGTGCGTACTGCCGACATTCGCTCATCGAAGCATCGCCAGAGGGAGTGTTCCATAACTTTAGGCGTACAGTGTTGATGCCCGCGTCTGTTAAAATATCGAGTGGGTGCTGCTCGATGGAGTCTGCGTTGTAGAAGGTGTATCCGGCGTCCTGTATTTTGGGTAATTGGCTAAAATCCACCCCTTTGACCAGCGCATCTACAGGCGGTTCCGGTACGGGGGGATCTACGCGACAACCGAAAAAGCAAACGATGCAGATCAGTAGCGTAGTTGCTGAAAAAAGTGTCTGTTTAAATGAACCGAACCCCATGATTGTCTTGTTGTAAGGGGAAAGATACGATAAGATGTTTGGATTGTTTAAGAAGAAGTCAGCGAAGGAAAAGTTAGAAGATCAGTACGATGCGCTCATCAAAAAGAGCTACGATCTTAGCCATACGAACAGAGCAGAAAGCGATAAGATTGCTGCTGAGGCGCAGGCGGTTCTTGAACAGATAAAAAATCTCGAAGCGTAAATACGCGTTAGTCTTCCAAGGGGCGCAACCACTTTCTTTCGGCGTAGAAGGTACCGAAGGGCAGGAGGGATGCGATGAGGAATTGGACGATACGAAGGAAGGAGATGCGGTACTGGATGGCAAAATCGATCAGCGTGAAGACGTAAAGTACTGTGAGTACGCCGTGTACCATACCTACCACTTTGTTCGGTCCAGGAATGTCAAACCCATATTTTAAGGGCATACAAATAAAGAGCAACACGAGAAAACTGGTCCCTTCGAGAAAGGCGACCCATTTGAATCGGGTGATGGACTTATTCATCTTTAGCAGGGGTTGAAGGAGTGATGTTTTGAAGGAATTTGATGGCTTCTGCGTTAAAGACCTCCGGTTGCTCCACGTTCACGACATGGCCACAATTCTCAATCACATGAAGCAAGGCACTTTGATGCGCGCTCACGATTTTGCGAATGCTGGGAAGAAACATGTGGTCTTCGCTACCCATGATGTAGAGGGTGGGTACTTTGCTGTCCTTGAATCGGAAATATTTAAGCAGTGGGTTGACCTCCGCAATCAAGGTGAACCAGCGTTTGAATTCGCGCTGGTAGAGTTTCTTGGCCTCTCGGACAAAAAGATTGCGTGCTTCTTTGTGCGTTTTCTTCGGCATAATGACCCAAGCAAAGAATTTGTAGAGAATCATGTACGGAAGTACGCTTTTTAGTGCTGCTCCGGTGTGCATGAGCAGCTGCCCGCGCTTGTTGAGCTTCATCACAGCGCCTCCCATGATCATGCTCAAGGTACGCTGTGGATAACGTTCGGTGATGTCACGAATGATGATGGTCCCTAAAGAGATGCCTATCCAGTGAGTGCTTTTGATCTTTAGATGGTCTAAAACTTCCAAGACTTCATCGCCTATGGTGCTGAAGTTATA
>CATITW010000129.1 GCA_949547975.1 Cryomorphaceae bacterium
GTGTCGAACACCTCGAACACACTCTTTCCTGCGTACTGCTCAAACTTTAAGTTTTGCTTTTTCAAATAAGGAAGCTGCGAGAGCAGGTTGTTACGCAGCACTCGTGGGAACAGGGTATCCCCTTGGTACGAACACAAAATAGGGTCCGAAAATCCGTTCCGATCGAAATCGTTTACAAACAGGGCCATCGGCTTTTGCGGGCTCGCAGCAAGGCGGCAATTCTCACCTAAATTCCCAGCAACAATGTCCATCCAACCGTCTCCATCCACATCGGCCAATTCCATCGTATTCCACAATCCCTGGCTGTGGTCAAAGCCGCGCTCTAAGGTCTGTTCCTTAAAAATCGCGTTCCCATCATTCACCCAAACTCGAACGCCCGACCAATCGCCGACGCTCAACAGGTCCATATCTCCGTCATTGTCAATGTCCGCCGCTGCGCAATCTGTCAGCATGCCCAACCGCTGGAAACTACGTGTGGTCCGTCGCTCATTTCGCAGCTGGCCGTTGCCGTAATTTTTCAAATACAAACTGCTTGCCGGCATTCCGTAACTCCCTTTCACTCCGCGCACGGCCACAAACACATCTTGCAGACCGTCTCCGTCAAAATCGGCCACGGCGATGCTCGAAGAACGCACACCAAGTTTTGGCAGCGCCTCTTCATCATAGCTAAAACCGCCACGCCCGTTGTTCTTATAGATACGATCCAGCAACCCACGATCGCCCGAGGCCAAAGTCATCGAACCACTCGCCACGTACAGATCTAAATCGCCGTCGTTGTCGTAGTCAAAAAATTTCGCGTCTGTATCCTCTGCTGCGGCATGTGCGCCGAACGGACCGTTTTTCGATGGACGCCAAACACCCCCTGCCGCTCCAAAGAACAAGTGTCCCTGTTCGCCCGCAGCGGCACATTGATACACGTCGATAAACCCGTCTCCATTGATGTCGCCGTACGCGAGTTTCGCACCTTCAGTGGTAGTCATTTGCGGAAGTAGGCGCTCTTCATTGAATTGGCTAAAATGATCTTCTTCACGACCACCCATAGTCGTCGCCAATTTCAACAGAACCTCACTTTCATCACGGCGCGCACGCCCCGTCACATCCTGCATCGTGATCTGGTACAAGCTGTCCGCCTTCACGCTCGTCCATACCGTCTCTTTCGCCCCGTCCCAGTCGATCACCAGGCTGTCTAAGCGCGTCACAGCCCCTAAACCCAAGTGAACTCGCGGATCTACCGAGCTCTGGAATCCTTTCATCGGTACATTTTCCGCGTAAAACAGCGCGCCATTCGCATAACCGTACACCTTCGCGCCGATTGCCGCAGTACCGTCCTCACGGCGCAAATCCAGCTGAACGCTATGGTTCTCCGGGTGCATCTTTTCCGCATTGTTCCGCCACAAGAAAGGTGCCTGATTCGTGTTGTTTACGATCAAATCCAGGTCGCCATCGTTGTCGAGGTCACCGTACACTGCCCCGTTGCTGTGCGAAGGCACTTCCAATCCCCAAGCCTCCGTTCTATTTTCAAACGCAAGTCCCTTGCCCACATTCTGGTAGGCGTAGTTTGGAATGCGTGTGGAAGGCATCAGGTCGATGAGTTCTTTGTAGTTCACACCTTCGTCGGTAACGATCGAGCGCATCACCTCCTCGTTGGAAATGTAGTTGATGTAATCTTGGTCGGTCAGGTCGTGGTTGATCCCGTTTGAGATGTAGATGTCGCGCCAGCCGTCGTTGTCGAGATCGGCGATCAATGCGCCCCAAGACCAGTCAGTCGCCTCTACACCAGCGAGTTGTCCGACCTCTTGAAAGTCGCCCTCGGTGGTGTTCAGGTGCAGCATGTTGCGGTTGAACTGGTGGTAGTAGCCCCACTTGAGTTTCCCTTGGTACACGTCCCAATTTTCAAACGTTGTGGTCTGATTCAATCGGCGTACACTTTCCGGAAGCATGTCCGTCACGAAAATATCCGGTGACGCATCGTTGTTGATGTCCGCCATGTCCGCACCCATCGAAGCGAATGAGGTGTGGCGCATGTGCAACTCCAATTCTTCGCGGAAGCTCCCGTCCTGATTGTTGATGTACAAATAGTCTTTTTCGAAGAAGTCGTTCGAGATGTAGATGTCCAGCCAGCCGTCGCCATTCACGTCGCCCACCGTGGTTCCTAATCCAAAACCAATTTCACTTCCCAATATTCCCGCCGCTTCACTCACATCCGTAAATGCCGCTCCATCGTTGCGGTACAGCTTGTCTCCACCTTCAGCATCGCGAACTTCCCGCGAGCTCTTTTCCAAGTTGAAACTTCCGATCGCTCGGTAGCTGTTGTTCAGCACATACAAATCCAAATCGCCGTCTTTGTCGTAGTCAAAAAACACCCCGTGCGTGGACAACCCTTGATCGTCAATGCCCCACGTTGCGGCCTCTTCACGGAAGGTCAGATCGCCGTTATTAATAAAGAGTTCATTCGCCCTTGAATCGCCTTTGATGTCGCCAGAATTGGACACATAAATGTCCAAAAGTCCGTCTCCATTCACATCCGCCATCGCAACGCCTGTCGACCAAGATTGGTTTCCAGCTACGCCAGAGGTTGCGGTGATGTCTTCAAATTTGAAGTTGCCTTTGTTCAAAAAGAGCTTATTGTCCTTCTGATTGGCTGTGAAAAAAAGATCGACTAAGCCGTCGTTATTGATATCGCCCACCGCTACGCCGCCGCCGTTGTAAAAATTGCGGTACGTGAACACGTTAAAGTCCTTATCGTAGGTCAGGTCATTTTGAAAATCGATGCCCGCTTCGGCCAGGTCCATTTGCGTAAAAAGCGTGGTGATCGGTGCCTCTTGCGTACAAGCAAACAAGGCAAGGGAAAATGCTGCTACAATGGGTAGACGTTTGATCATGGGAGGTGGCGTTGTTACGAAAAGCAATATAAAAAAGAAAGCCAGCACCTAAGTGCTGGCTCCTTACTTAAAACAATATGTTTAACTAAAAACCGGGGGTAGATTACTCAGCTGGGTAACCTGGGTTTTGAGTAAGATTCGGGTTTGCACCGAGTGCTGAGAACGGAATTGGGAACAACTTCACGTAATCTTCGTTTGTAGTTTCCTTCATCTCCCAAGCTTGCGTGAACTTACCGAAGCGGATAAGATCCTGACGTCTTACACCTTCCCATGCAAGCTCAAATCCACGCTCTTCGAGTAGATCGTCTAGCGTTAGAGTGGTACGAGCTGCTGCACCTGCACGTGAACGGATGTCGTTAACGATCGCAAGTGCACCTGCATCATCACCTTGACGTAATAACGCCTCAGCTTTGATAAGGTGGATGTCCGCGTAACGGATGAGGATGTAGTCGTTACCCGACTCACCACCTTGCTCTCCTGGATCGATGCCGTATTTCACAACACGTACTCCGTCCGTCTCTGTAGCACCAGTGATACCAGTGATTGAAGAAGTAAAGTTCAACGCGTTACCCTGGCGATCTTCTAGCGCGTTACCGTCGCCGTCGTACTGTTGTCCTACTAAGAAGATATCGTGACGAGCGTCAGCGGTATCGAACGTATTGTAGAAGTCAGCAAGTGTACAGAATCCGTTCCATGGAGAAGAAGGCAGCTGGTTGTAGTGCATCGTTCTCATGTTAAACGTAAGACCTAAGCCACCTTGTGCAACGTTAGGTACAACAAAAACGTGCTCAGAACCACCTGCATTGTCTGCAGAGAAGTTGTCGTGGAAATCTGACTCCAACGAGAACATGTTGCTGTTGATCACCATGTCAGCGTGTGAGATTGCATCCGCTAAACGCGCAGTTCCTGTGAACTCCTCAGCGTTGATGTACATTCTTGCCAAAAGACCGTGCGCTGAGTATTTCGTTACACGACCTTGCTGGTCAGAACCGTGCGAATCTTTTAGATCTGCGATTGCTGCAAGTAGTTCAGCTTCGATGTAATCGAATACCTCTGTACGCGTGTTTCTTGCAGGCAGGTTCGTAGGATCAATCGCTGCAGTTTGAAGGATCGGTACACCACCGTAGAAGTCCATCAACTGGAAGTAGTAGAATGCACGTAGTACACGAGCTTCAGCCATCAATGTGTTTTTGCTGTACACAGAGAATAGGCTTTCGTCCGCACCTTCCAAATCATAAATGAACTGGTTGGTTTGAGCGAGACCTTTGTTGGCATCGTTCCAGTGTGCTACAACCTCAGCGTTTGTAGGCGTCCAGTTGTGCTGGTGCAACTCTCTCCATTTACCACCATCACCCCAGTCACCACCGCGCGTAGGCACGATCGTTTCGTCTGAAGAAATCTGGCTGTTGTTGAAGTACCCCCATAGTAGCGGGCGCAAGTTTCCGTAAGCGTTAACGAGTACTGAGTAGTAATCGCCTTCGCTTGAGAAGAAGTTATCTGCGGTGATATCCTCGTAGATAGTTTCTTCTAGATCAGTACAGCTTTGGAACGTAACTGTCGAAACGGCGGCGGCTGCAATCAATGCGATTTTTGAAAATCTTTTCATTGTATCGATCTGTTTTTAAATTATTTCAAGTTGAATTTCACGTTCAACGCAATAGTGCGTGCACGTGGGTAGTTGGTGTAATCCACACCGATAGATGGTGCACCGTTTGCAGAAGCAGACGTGTTTACCTCTGGATCGTAACCTGTGTAGTTCGTGAACAACATCAAGTTCTGTCCGCTCAACCCTACCACTGCAGAGTTCAACCAATCTGAACCTTCCACATCAATATTGTAAGAGATGTTCAAGTTGTCCAAACGTAGGAACGAAGCGTCTTCGATCCACTGTGAAGAGTACGTAGGCGTTGAAGTCAACATAGCATCGTCAAAGTCAAGTGCTGGCTTCAACAAGTTGATGTTGGTGTTCAAGTTATCCAAAGTAGTGTACTCCATAGCAGTGTTGTTGAATACGCTACCGCCTTGCTGGCCACGGAAGAAGATGTTCGCATTGAATTTACCGAATGTGAACGTGTTCATCAAACCGTAAGTGAAGTTAGGCTGAGCCAAACCGATCACCTCTGGTTCTGAACCGTAAGATCCATCAGCTTCGTTGTATACCAAACCGTAGAATGTACCGTACGCTTCACCTACAACTAGCTTCTGAGCAAATGCACCAGACTGACCAGCACCTGAGATAGGAGCCGTTAGAATTTCAGAGTTTGTACCCAAATCTTCTACAACCAATCTTGAACGTGAAACGTTGAAGCCGATGTCCCAACCGAAGTCAGAAGAGCTTACAAGTGCGTAGTTCATCATAAGGTCGAAACCGTTGTTTGAAGTAGCACCTACGTTAGCAAGCAATGTTGGAGCAACCGATGGAGCCGGTGCAGGAACAGTCAACAATAGGTTGTCTGTGTTTTTCTGGAAGAGATCCAAAGAACCGTAGAATTTACCACCGTTAAGCTCGAAGTCAAGACCGATGTTTGTAGAAGCAGTGCTTTCCCAACGTAGTGATGGGTTGGCTGGGTTCAAGTACCCTGTACCTGAAGTAGCTGTTCCACCGATAACTGCGTTAGAACCTGTACCGATACGAGCGATACTCTGGTATTCACCGATCGCTTCGTTACCTACAACACCCCAACCTGCGCGGAGTTTCAAATCAGAGAAAGTCTCTGGAACGAAGTCAAATTCAGACAAGCGCAATGCCGCTGCAAACGACGGGAATACCCCCCATTTGTTGTCCGCACCGAACTTCGAAGAACCATCACGACGAACCGTACCGGTCAACATCAACTTTCCGTCGATATCGTAGTTTGCACGACCGAAGAACGAGATCAAGCGAGACTGTCCACGGTACGAGTATTTGTCACCCAACTGTGCGCGACCACCGCCATCAAGGTTGTTGAAGCTGTAGTTGTCAGTTACGAATTCGTACGCAGTAGCACCGAAACCTTCGTAGTTGTTTTCTTGCCAAGAGTACCCACCCATAACATTCAACATGTTACCAGCAACCTCTTTGTCGTAGTTCAAGTACGTCTCCAAAACTGTAGAAGAAACTTGACCGTATTTCTGAGAACCTACACCGTTATCAGCTACACCGTAAGGAGTAGACTTAGGAAGGTAAGTTTTACGAATGGTATTGTACGTATCGTAACCCGTATTCACAGTAGCGCTCAAACCGTCAACAACATCGCCGAGGTCCAAACGAGCAGAACCGTTCATAGTCAAACTCAATGTGCGCGCAACATCATCAATCTCAAGCGCTGCTTGAACTGGGTTACGAACAGAGTTAGATACAAACGTGTAGTTCCCGTCTTCGTCGTATACTGGAAGGGTCGGGTTCATCTTCATTACGTTCGTGAACAAACCACCCTCGAAACCACCAGTTTGCTGGTAAGGAGTCAAGTTATCGTCTTGCTGAGAAACGTTGATGTTTCCAGAAAGCGTTAGTTTGTCGTTCAACGTTTTTTGATTCAAGCTCAAACGGCTCGTGAAACGCTCAGTACCTGAGTTCAATACAATACCGTCTTGGTCTAAATAACCTAAAGACAAACGGTACGAACCTTTTTCGTTACCACCGTTCAAGCTTAGGTTGTGCTGTTGAGAAATACCTGTTTGGAAGATTTCATCTTGCCAATCTGTATTCGCATTGCCTAAAGTGTTTCCAAGGTTGAAACGGTTTACCGCATCGCGGTATTCATCAGCGTTCAAAAGGTCTAGCTTTTTAGCAAGTGTTGAAGCAGAAACTTGGTAGTTGTAATCTACGCTCATGCGACCGCTTGCGCCTTTCTTCGTAGTAATCAATACTACACCGTTCGCACCACGTGCACCGTAGATTGCAGTCGCAGAAGCGTCTTTCAATACCGTGATCGACTCGATGTCGTTCGGGTTCAAACGAGAAAGTGGGTTACGCTGAGAACCGCCAGTTTGGCCTGTTCCGTCTGGAAGCGTATTCGCAGCTTGGATCGGCATTCCGTCGATCACGTACAACGGCTCATTCGAAGAAGAGATCGAAGTACCACCACGTACACGTACGCTTACACCACCACCTGGCTCACCGTTAGTAGGTGTGATAGTGATACCTGCAGCTTTACCCTGGATCAACAATTCTGGAGATGTAACAACACCACCGTTGAAATCTTCGGCACTTACTTGAGCAGAAGAACCCGTAAGGTCTTTCTTCTTCTGAGTACCATAACCAATGACCACAACTTCTTCAAGTTGGTCAAACAACATGTCTGCTTGAGACATTGTATCGTCATCTCCTTCGCCTTCACTCTGTGCATACGCTACTTGAGATCCAAGTAGGAGCATAGAGCACCAAAGCGTCGTTGAGGACAAAACACGACGTAGATTTTGATTCATAATTATTTGTGTTAACGATTAAGTCACAATAATATGAAGTTTTTTTGAATAGTGTATATATGACACTTAATAATTCGCCACATTATTACACGTGTCTTTGAAAGTGAGGTAAAGTGCCCTAAAATCAGGCATATTGAGAGATTTCGGAGCATTGAAATGTTTGCTCGATGTTCAAAATATGTAAGGGCGCAAATACGCAATACCGACCGAAGTCGTCGAATTCTCTTTGGACTGAAGTCCTAGATGAGACAAAATCATAAGAGGCTTTAAAATAAATTTACAATCCGCTTTGTGATTTGAAAAATCGGCGTAAATTTCGGCATACTTAAGAGTAGCTTAGGTTTATTGGTTTGGTTAACCCGGTCTTCGGACCGGGTTTTTTTATGCCCTAAACTAGCGTACAGTGAAGACGCGCGAAATGTTGAATCCTAGGAATAGACTGCCGTCCAGAGCGCTAAAGGTGTTTCTCGAGAGCCAGTACGGGTTGCTCATCGCGCGTGTGTTGGAGAGGTGAATTTGGAATACGTGCCCTCCAGTTTCAATGTCGATTCCCACTCCTCCAGGCACGGTAAAAGTGCTTCCGTCGCTCAGCGTAGAGTTGTTCATGAGTGAAAACTCCCCGGTTAGGGCGATTCGTTTGTTCAATTTTATTCGTCCTCCAAGCGTAGCATGAAGCGTAGTGTTTGGGTCGTCTCTGCCCGGCACCATATTCCAGTGTACCAGTCCTGGTGAGAACAGTGTACTAATACTAGGGCTCCACTTTCGCGCGAAGATGGCCGTATGATAATAAGAGATGCGGTCGGTACGCTCGTGGTCGATGCCGTCCGTGTAGCGCGCTGCGCGGTAGTTGATCAATGAGTTTAGGGTAAGCGAAAATGGAAAGGCGTTTGCACCGGTGCGCTGCTGGAGTGCCTTGTATTTCACGAAGCTGTCCGCAACTTTAAGTACAGAGGATCTGCCGATACCGATATTTAGGCGGTCGGTGATGCCGTAGTCGAGCTGCATGCGAATATGCGCATTGTCGAGGCCGAAGAAGTTGTAGAGGTAGTCGTCCGTAAAACTTCCGAAGCGGTGTGCGATGACATATTGTAAGACTCCTTTGCCGGGCGTTTCGTTCGTGGGTGCGTTGATGAGTTGTGTGCCTTTAAAAGTGGCGAACACGGTTTGCGTTTCAGGCACGGATTCGTCCAAAAGATCGAAGAGATCGTCCTGCGCACTGAGGGTAGTGACGCTGAGAAGCACGGCAAAAAAGGAGAGGATTCGGCTCATTATCGGCGCAATTTCAAGGTGCAGTCCACGGTGGTTTTGGCTTCCTTATCGATCTTGTTCGCTACGGTTTTGGGTATGCCAATTTCGAAATCGGCCACAGATACCGGAAATTCAGTGTGGAGTTTGGCGACGTCTCCCTCGACGGACAAAGAGGCCGGAACGTCGATTTCTTTGCTCACGCCGTGCAAGGTGAGTGTGCCTACTGCGCGACCGTCGGAGAAGGTTCCGCGGAACGAGGCTTTGGGATAGGTTTCACTCTCGACGTAGTTTTCGTTGAAGTGCTCTTGCATGAGGGCACGTTTGAAGACGAAGGAGGTCATAAGGACTTGGACTCCGAGCTTACCGGTTTCGCTGTCGTAAACGGCGGAAGCACTCTCGCTTTTTGCGGCGATGTCTTCGAGGGGAGAGCCGGCATCAAAGATTATGGTGCCTTGGCGCGTGAGGTATTGCTGGGCGCTTAGAGGTGCTACGAGGAGCAGAGCGATGGCGATGAAGAAATGTTTCATAGTGCGGGTGAGGTTTAGTTGTCTAAGGCGCCTTCGTTGACCCATTTGCGCAATTTTGCTTGGTCACATTCTGAAAGCTGACCCGA
>CATITW010000130.1 GCA_949547975.1 Cryomorphaceae bacterium
GACCAGCTCGCAAGCACTTACTGTCGCGTTGAAGGGCTAGATGCAGATGAGAATGGCGTGAACATCGAAGTACACTTGTTCGGGTACGAAAACGACGATCCAGTCGTGGACAAGCAAGAGTACAAAGAGTACAACAGCAAGACCAAGACCAGCACTACGCTGATCAAATCACAATGGAAGTTCAACTACCGCCACAGCATGTCGCTACGTGCTGTTCACCCGAACGGAACCATCCTGTTCGACGAAGTGCCGAACGCAATCAACGAATTCAAAGCGTATGAAAGCGGCTTAGAAAAGCGCAGCTACCCATCCTCTACCGCCCAAACGCACGTAGATAAAATGGAATCTAAAGTGGTTGATGACAACCTCGCCGTGATCCAATGGTTGATCAATGATAAACTCGGGACCACTACGCAAAGCAGAGCCGTGGAAGTTATTTATGTGAATAATAAAAAAGGCGCATACGACGATCTAGAAACGGCCATGTTCGACGCGAAGGAAGGCTACACCATGCTGACTAGTAGAGCGGATGAGGCAAAAGGAAAAATCCGTTCAGCGATCGAAGCTTGGGAAGCAGCCCTCGACGAGGCGGATATGGACGACAAAAAAGCACGTATCAACGCGAAGATTGTCCCTGATCTTTATAACAATTTGTTGTTTGGATGTGCCATGGTGGAAGACTTCGACCGTGCAAACGATCACTATGCTGCGTCATTGCGTTTAGATTTAAGCAACAGAGATGAAAACAATCTTAAGGAATTAAAACTATTGATCGACGACCTCAGGGCACGTCATCAAAAGTAAATCCAAGCCTACTCTTTAAGTAGTATTTAGGCGGTGTTCACCTTTTGCGTGGGCGCCGCCTATTTTTTTAACGGTAGTACGCTGTGGCCGCTGAAAAGTGTAGTTTTGCAACTTCTAAAAACGCGCATACACTTTTTCGTCATGAAAACATTCTTCAATTCCTTCGTCGGAAATCCCAAAAATGACATCCTCTCTGGAATCACCGTTGCTTTAGCGCTTGTACCAGAGGCCGTTGCCTTCGCCTTTGTGGCAGGCATCGATCCACTCGTAGGACTTTACGGCGCATTTATGATGGGACTGATCACCAGTTTGTTTGGCGGTCGTCCGGGAATGATCTCAGGAGCCACTGGAGCCATGGCTGTAGTGATGGTACACCTGATCCAGCAAGGGAATATCGTGGGTGCGGAAATGAGCGAACCGGTTACAAATCTGGGGCTCTACTGGCTCTTTATCACACTCCTTTTCGTGGGTGGAATTCAAATTCTAGCCGGACTATTCAAACTTGGAAAATTCGTCCGCCTTATCCCGCATCCAGTCATGATGGGATTCGTAAACGGTCTAGCGATCGTCATCTTCTTAAGTCAATTAGGCATGTTCACCCGTGTTATAGATGGCGAAAAGTCTTGGATACAAGGCGCGGAACTCTTCACCATGCTTGGCCTAGTCGGGCTCACCATGGCTATTATGTGGTTACTACCGAAAGTCACTAAAGTCGTACCGGCAGCCCTCGCCGGAATCATCGTCGTTGCAGCCATCGCCATCGGTTTTGGTCTAGACGTAAGCACCGTAGGTTCATTCATCCGCGAAGGTGGTGGCGAAGGACTCAAAGGCGGCCTTCCTACCTTCCAAATCCAAATCTTCGACTACTTCGGGAGCATCCAAGGCCACTGGGGCACGGTACTCTCTACAGCCTTCTTATTAGCCGCTGTGGGTCTGATCGAATCGCTCATGACCCTCAACCTCGTGGATGACCTGACAGATTCACGCGGCTCAGGGAATCGCGAATGTATTGCCCAGGGCTCTGCAAACCTGCTAAACGGCTTGTTCGGAGGTATGGGCGGTTGCGCTATGATCGGACAAAGCATCATCAATGTCAAC
>CATITW010000131.1 GCA_949547975.1 Cryomorphaceae bacterium
CCTGCTCGTCATTGCTGAAGTACTCTTAGGTGCTGCACTAATCTTGGGGTTGTACAAACGCTGGACGCTAATCTTGCTCTCGGCAATGATTGGATTCTTTACGTTTCTCACCTTTTGGTCGGCGTATTTCAACCAGGTGACAGATTGTGGGTGTTTCGGCGATGCCATACCACTTACACCCTGGGAAAGCTTCTATAAAGACGTCATTCTTTCTGCATTAATTCTGGTTTTGTGGTGGGGCAGAGACGAGCTCTTTGATCGATGGCCGAAGTGGTTGGTCGGAATAAAATTGGTCGCTATTCCTCTCTTTTGTTTGGGATTGACCTATCACGTTTTACACCATCTGCCAGTGGTAGATTTTAGGGCCTATGCTGAAGGCAATAGTATTGTAGAAGGGATGAAAAGTGCTGAGGAATTGGGCTTAGAGCCGCCACAGTATGAAGTCATCTACACGATGGAAAACGCGGAAGGTACGCTTCAGGAAATCAGTTCTACCCAGTACGTTAACGAGAAATGGTGGGAGAAGAAAGACTGGAGCATGCGCAGTGAGCTGTCTAAAACGATACAGGTTAAGGAAGGCTACGAACCCCCGGTTCACGACTTCAGCATCATGAATGATTATGGTGAAATGACAGATAGCATTCTACAGTTGGATGAGGTCTGGTTGTTGGTGGCCTACAACGTTCGGAAAACGAAGGCGCAAGGTTGGGTTCCCGTCCTAAAAACTGCAGCACATTTAAAGGCAAATGGGATTCCTTATGTGGTACTTTCGGCCTCAATGCCAGAAGATTTCATGCCTTTCGGGTTTACGGATACCACCGCTTTTGCGTTTACGGATGAGACCACATTGAAAACCATGGTTCGCTCCAATCCAGGTTGGGTAGTACTTAAAAACGGCGTGGTAGATAAAAAGTACCACTTCAACGACAGCCCACATTGATCCGATTCGCACTACAAAAACTGGGACAAGCGATTTTAACCTTATGGGGTGTGGCTACTTTGGTATTCTTTCTATTTACCATTGTACCTGGTGATAGTGCGCAGATGATGTTGGGAAAACGCGAAGACCCAGCGGCATTGGCTGCAGTTCGCGCGAAATACGGGTTGGATAAGCCCATCACAGTACAATACGTAAATTACCTAAGGCGCATCAGTCCAGTTGGTTGGCCAAACGATACGCACGGCATTTTTAAAGCACCAGATTTAGGTGAAAGTTTCCAACGTCAAGGACAACAAGTCAGTGCCTTGATCGGACAGACTTTTCCAAACACCGCCTTGCTTGCAGCAGCAGCTATAAGTTTTGCTTTGCTCGTAGGCGGCGCGCTTGGTGCTTGGGTGTCTTACCGCCCGGATACGTTTTGGGATAAAGCACTACTCACGTTTAGTTCACTGGGAATGAGCCTTCCGTCTTTTTTTACTGCGGTACTCTTTGCTTGGATCTTCGCTTATTTGCTCGGTCCCTGGACTGGATTGAATTTAACGGGTTCATTGTACAGCGTCGATGATTACAGTGGTGAACGGTACCTCAATCTTAAAAACCTCATTTTGCCGGCCTTTACTTTGGGCATTCGACCGGTGGGAGTCATCTTACAATTGACCCGTAATAGCCTGTTGCAAGTGGGCTCAATGGACTTTATCAGAACAGCTCGGGCGAAAGGACTGCGGGAGCGCACGGTCTTTTTTAAACACCTCTTACCTGTTGCATCAAACCCCATTATAACGACCATTAGCGGATGGTTCGCTTCGCTACTAGCTGGCGCCGTATTCGTGGAAATTATTTTTGGTTGGAATGGCATGGGTAAATTATTGGTGGAAGCATTAAATACCCGAGATTTGCCCATCACAATGGGCTGTGTACTAGTCATTGCTGCACTTTTCGTGGTGTTGACCACGTTAGTAGATGTACTGTACGCTGTATTGGACCCGCGCATACGCGCAGAATTTTTTTAGAAACACATCAATAGTAAAATAACATGAGAAGAAGAATCGTAGCTGGAAACTGGAAAATGAATACCACGTACACTGAAGCCATGGCTTTAGTTGATGCCCTAAAAGAAAGTCTTACGGACGAAGTAGTGGGCGAGACGGGAGTGATTATTACGCCGCCGGCTTTGTATTTATCAGACGTTGTAGAGTCTTTAGTAGATAATCCATATATCGCGGTTGCTGCTCAGAATTGTCACCACAAAGAATCCGGTGCCTACACCGGCG
>CATITW010000132.1 GCA_949547975.1 Cryomorphaceae bacterium
ATCACGATCTTCAAGCGGAATTGGACCAATTATAATTTGATCCCTTTTGCATTTCCTTTGAGATATACCTCGATAAAATTGCGCGCAAAACCCATCCCGTATCCAGCGTTCATGGTATTAGTAGTCCTGATACTCATCAGGGCAACCTTCAGCCCTTCCTTGCGTAATGCTGCGAAAAATACGAGCAGCATATAAAGCACGTATCCTCCAAAAGGAAGTCCAAGCAGGGTCGTCTTCAACACCAGCGCTAATATATATAGTACTGCAGCGGCGAATCTAAACACGGTAAATACGAGCGGAAAGAGATGGGTTATTTTCAAGTTCCCTGGATGTGCCTTCGCTAATAAGGGTCGTGCTGCTCCGAAGCGGAATACTTGACGTCGGAATTGACCAATAGAAGTACGGCGCTTATGAAAAACGTGTGCGTCTTCTATAAATACGCCCTTCGCCCCTTCTTTCTGCAATCGAAGACTCAATTCTACATCTTCGCCACACACAAAGTTTTCGTCATACCCGCCTACTTTACGGAACAGATCCGCTTTGATTCCCATATTGAAACCACGTGGCTGATAGCTCGTCACGCTTTTCGATCCACCACGAATTCCACCCGTTGTTAAAAACGACGTCATTGAAAAACTGATCGCCTTTTGCAAGTCTGTGAAATCTGCAGAGGCCGCATCAGGGCCACCGAACAGCTTTGTATCGGGATGTGCGGTGATGTAACGATCAATCGCCCGGAGGTAGCCCGAAGGAATGATACAGTCCGAGTCTAAGAATATAAAGTAGGTCGCATCAGAGCGTTCAGCTGCGCGATTACGCGCGTTTGAAACGGGTAAAAATTCTTCGTAGTAGATGCGCAACGGAAGACGTTCCGCATAGGGGGCCAGTAACGGTCGAAGCTCGTCACCTGGCGTACCGTCCCCGAGGATGATTTCAAAATCGGTCTTTGGGAAGTCTAGTTTTTCTAAACTATCTAAAAACTCAGTGACCTCATCCGGGCGCTTAAACGTCGGACTGATTAAAGCAAATTTTAATGTGCTCATTCCCTATCCAAACCAATCGTTGCATCGATCGTGTAGTCGTGCTTTTTCGTGCTTTCACGTAGCAATAATTCGGCAATGAAACCAACGCCGAAGAGTTGCATCCCTAAAATGGTCAATGTTAGCAGAATATAGAACAATGGGTTCTCCGTGATCAAACGTGCCTCTAAGCCCTGGCTTAATGCATACAGTTTAAATCCACCTAAATAGGCCAGTAAAGCAACAGAAAGGACAAACATTAACGAGCCCGCTGCACCAAAGAAGTGCATCGGACGACGACCAAATTTTCCCATGATCGCTAAGGTGCCTAGATCTAAGAAACCATTCACGAAACGGTCCAAACCAAATTTGGTTGTACCATATTTCCGGGCTTGATGCTGCACCACTTTCTCTCCAATACGCGTAAAGCCCTTATTCTTCGCCAAGAATGGTATGTAGCGGTGCATCTCGCCGTACACTTCAATATTGTGCACGACTTCTAAGCGGTAGGCTTTAAGGCCACAGTTGAAGTCGTTGAGCTGAATCTTAGAGATCTTGCGAGTGGCTGCATTGAACAGTTTTGTCGGTAACGTCTTGGTGATGGGGTCGTAGCGTTTTTGCTTCCAACCGGATACCAGATCGTAACCGTCTTCAACGATCATTTTTCGAAGTTCTGGAATTTCCTCTGGAGAATCTTGAAGATCGGCATCCATGGTAATCACGACCTGACCAGAAGCAGCTTTGAATCCTTGATTTAAGCCGGCACTTTTTCCTTGATTGCGGCGGAATGAGATGGCCTTAACCTGCGGATGTTTAGCGCTAAGCTCTTGGATGACCTGCCAACTATTGTCGGTAGATCCGTCGTTGACAAAAATGATCTCGTAGCTGAATCCTTCACGATCCATCACACGAGCGATCCAATCGGTCAATTCCGGCAAACTTTCATCCTCGTTGAATAAGGGTATGACAATACTCAGATCCAGTGTACTCATGCGCATTCTCGCTCTTTCGTTTCTTCCAATTATTTGTTCAGCGGTTGGCGTATTAAACCAGCTCAGCTGGATTTTTCTTCTTCATTGCAGCAGCAACGATCAAACCTAGAATCGCACTAAAAGCCGTTCCGAAGAAGAAGTTTTTTACTTGTGACCACAGTTCAAAAGGATTGTTCTCATCCAAACGCTCCATCATGGTAGTCACCACCTCATCAGGTACATTTTGAGACTCCATACGCTCGATAGCCATTACCTTGATGTTGTCGTAGACTGTCTCAGCAAATTCTGGATCAATAACATTCATCAGCAAAATGCTAAATACCGTGGTGATCGCACTTGCCGTGATCGCAGCCACCATAAATGCAGAGAAGGCATCTTTGAAGGACAGGAATCCTCCACCATCTTTTTTAACCATCGCTACACCATAAATGTAGAAGCCTAGAGAAATGAACAAGAAGATTATGCTGGTCCAAGTTTTTGTAAACACGTTAGCGTCAAATAGATACGCGTACAACGTCCAAAGAATTCCGACGATGGCATACATAACGCCTGATTTTACTCCGTGTTGTTGAACTGATGGATTCATGCTAAATGGGTTTTTAGTGGGTTGCGGTTGGACACAAATATAAGGCTTTCGAGGGTATAAAAATTCTCTTCATTTCATTGCAGGTTGCGTATTGCTGCCGTTACTTTGCAGTGGGCAAGTCTTACACAACCAGCTCCTGATGAATCCCCCAGGGTGGGAACGCAGCAAGGGTAATTGGTCGTAGCGGTGTGATGTAAGTAGCTTGCCCTTTTTTGTGCCCTAAAGTTTCGAGAAAGATGTACTTTTGTCCCGCACAATTAATCTCAACTCAGCATTACATGAAATTTTTCATTGACACGGCTAACTTGGCCCAAATCAAAGAAGCTCAAGACCTCGGTGTTCTTGACGGCGTGACTACTAACCCCTCTTTGATGGCCAAAGAAGGCATCAGCGGTGAACAGAACGTATTGAACCACTACAAAGCAATCTGTGAGATTGTTGAAGGTGATGTCAGCGCGGAAGTGATCTCTACAGACTTCGAAGGCATGGTCCGCGAAGGAGAAGCTCTTGCTGCTCTAGACGAAAAAATCGTAGTGAAGATCCCAATGGTAAAAGACGGTGTGAAAGCATTGAAGTACTTTTCCGACAAGGGCATCAAAACGAACTGTACGCTCATCTTCTCAGCCGGTCAAGCACTTTTGGCGGCTAAAGCTGGAGCTACTTATGTCAGCCCGTTCATCGGCCGTTTGGACGATATCAGCACGGACGGTTTAGGTTTGATCGAAACCATACGCGTCATTTTTGACAACTACGGATTCGCAACTGAAATTCTTGCTGCTTCTGTACGTCACCCGATGCACATCATCGACTGTGCTCAGATCGGCGCTGACGTAATGACCGGGCCTTTAAGTGCTATCGAAGCATTGCTCAAGCACCCACTTACAGACATCGGTCTAGCGAAGTTCTTGGAAGATCACGCAAAAGCGAACAGCTAAATCACAAGCCGTTATTCTATTAGCAAAGCCTCGCACTTGTGCGGGGCTTTTTTTATCTTAGAAGTACCCACTCACCCTTTAAACAACTTGTCCAATGGTCTATTCTATTTTTCCAGAGAGCATCAATCTAAAGACGCTGCAAGAATGTGTTGAACGGTTTGAACGCGGTGAAGTTGCTATTATTCCTACAGACAGTGTGTATGCCGTAGCGGGCGATTTCCAACACCCGGCGGCCTTGAAAAAATTGGCGCAGATTAAGGGAGAAAAGGTGAAAGAGGCCGAGTTTTCTTTCTTGTTTACAGATCTCAGTCAGGTTGCAGAATACACGCAAAGTTTCAATGGACCTACGTTCAAGCTGTTGAAGAAATGCTTGCCGGGTCCTTATACGATGGTGTTGGAGGCGAATATTAACTTGGCGAAGAAATTGGGTCAAAAACGTAAAACGATTGGGGTGCGTATTCCCGATAATACGATCGTTCTAGCACTGTGTGAGATGCTTGGAAGACCCTTGGCCTCCACCTCACTGCACCACGATGATGACATTTTGCAGTACCCTACAGATCCCGATGAGATCGTTGCACAATATGCGGATAAGGCGGACTTCATGATTGACGGCGGATGGGGCGATAACGTTCCTTCCACGGTGATCGACTTAAGCAGTGATGTACCGTCCCTTATTCGAGCGGGAAAAGGCGATCCGGATGTGATTTAACCCAAGCTTCTAAAGCTGACCTGTCCACTTTGCCTTGAGCCACAGTGGGCACCTCAGTTATGAGTACAGCCCTTTTTGGTCGGATGCCTGACCAGTCCTTTTTAACGAGCGACCAACCGCTCAAGTGCTCTTTTTTTAGGGCCACGAGGATAGGAATGTGTCCAAAATGATCGTCCGGAAAAGGCACTACAAAAGCGGCAATACCCTGCTTTTGCAATCTCGACTCCCATTGCGTAGGGTGAATCTTTACCCCGCCAGAATTGATGACCCATCCGCTTCTTCCCAGGTATTTAAAGGTCGTTGGTCCAATGATTTCGACGAGGTCTTCAGTAGCCAATTTTTCAATGCCGAGGTGTGGGGCTGAAAGGATCAATTGGTTCTGATCATCTACTGAAAATCGTGTCGATCCTACCCCCTGATACACCGTATCTCCAATACGCCTTAACGCAACATGAGAGGCGGTTTCGGTCATTCCATAGCCTATGAACACTGAAAAATTATCGACCGGGACGTCATAACTGCCCGGCACTGCAGATCCTCCCAAGAGCACCGTACCTCGAAAATCCTTCCATCCCTGAGCTCGATCTACAGCCATGTATTGCGCTGGAGTTAGCGGTAAGAAATCGATATCGTTCGGAATCTGTGGACATCCTGAAGGTTGTTGTAGTACCAATTCTAAGCCGCCCAAACACGCTCGAAGCACCATCATTGCACCTCCAATATATTGTGCCGGTAAAGCCAGTAGGACTCTTTGGCCGGGAGCTAACGAGAAATACTCTAAGGTTGCCACAGCCGAAGACACTAACACATTGCGGCTGTGCGTAATAGGTTTCGGATTTCCCGTTGAACCACTGGTGTAAAAGGTGTAGTGTGGATCGTTGTTTAAAGCAAAAGAAACCATGCGCTGAATAGGCATCAACCAGTCTTCAACACACTGGAATTCAACAAACTCAACCAAAGTGAAGGTGCGCTCATTTAAAATTATTCTAGCCGCCGAATGATTCATCTGCTTTTGGGTATAGTTTTTGTTTATTGCAAGTCGCTTATGAAGACCTTTAAAACGCTGTTAATATACGTTACGTTCTGCGCACTGCCGATGCTAGTTTTCGGTGGAACGCCTACGGACGGTTCCTATGTCTGGGTAACAGTGAAGAATACTTCAACTGAAAAGCCGGTAGAAGGAGTTAGTGTGACCATCGATAATAGCTTTGTCGGGGTTACCGGTCCTTTAGGCCGCGTTCGTATACCTACTGGAACACCAAATACCTTCATTGGTTTTTACCACACGAGCTTTGCGCCCAAAGTATATTCCTACAAACTACTTGCGAAAAATGATTTTCAGGTGTCTCTTGAAGAGAGTGTTCTGAACATTCAAGAAGTAGTCATTAAAGCCAACCGAGTCGAACAAAACTTCCAAAAAACGGCTCAAGAAGTCCGGACCATTTCTGCCAAGAGCATGTCGAACCAGTTTCAAGCCAATACCGCTGATGCGCTTGGCTTAGATCCGAATGTCTTCATACAAAAAAGCCAATCCGGTGGTGGATCTCCCATGATTCGCGGGATGAGCACATCACGTGTCTTACTTCTCGTCGACGGGATACGCATGAACAATGCCATTTTCCGTTCAGGTAATGTGCACAATGTGATCAGCATCGATGGCGAATCCATTGCAGATTTAGAAATCAGTCTAGGACCGGGAAGTGTACTGCACGGATCGGACGCTATGGGCGGTGTGATGCACATCAACACCTACGATGCACATTATGGAGACAGTAGTGAGGTCCTTCAAAGTCTTGTGTTTAGTCTCGCGTCTCAGGGAGCTCAGCTTACACGTAGGCCCAATTTCCGATTGAACTATGGCGGAACAAATTGGGCAGGAATGACCTCACTGACCTACTCGCAATACAGCGATGTACGTATGGGTAAACGAATTTTACGCGGTACACCAGAGCGCGATATCGACAACATGCTCTTCGTTTGCCGGCCACTCACCTTCGGCGCCTTGGACACCTTAGTGAAAGCTGAAGACCCTTATCTGCAAGAAAACACAGGTTACGAGCAGCGCAATATCACACAAAAGCTGAAGTTTCGCGTTTCGGAGAGATCTGAAATAAAATTGGGGCACTACGTGAGCCGCAGCAGTTCAATCAATCGTTACGACCGGTACATTCAAACCTCAGGCGATATGCCTAAATACGCGATGTGGGAGTACGGTCCGCAAACTTGGCTGATGAGCTTTGCATCCTTCGAAAACCGCAGCTCTACAGCGGTATCGGACTGGTTTAAGATCACGCTTTCGGGGCAACTTTTCGAAGAAAGTCGGAATGTAAGGAAGTACAACAATATGATCGCACGCACCCAAACAGAGCGCGTGAACATCGGTCAGCTCTCTTTAGATGCCAGTAAAAAAGTAAACAGATATACCCAACTCACCTACGGTGCAGAAGCGTTGAGTAATGTGGTGAGCAGCAACGCCTATTATTTCAATCACCTGAACCCTACGGATACTTGGGATGCACAATCGCGCTATGCAGACGGAAGCATTTGGAACAGCGCATCTGTATTCGCAAACACGAACCTCGACCTTAGTAAAGCACTTGCCTTCTCCGCTGGTACGCGATTGAACGCCATATCGATGTTTACCCCGATCCGATTCGACGGTTTCCAGCAAGACGCGACATTTAACTTTATTGCACCAAGCGGATCGATCGGTTTGACCTACTACAAACCCACCTACAAATACTTCGTCAATCTCAGTACAGGGTTCCGAGCGCCCAATGTGGATGACGCATCCAAGGTGTTCGATTCTCAGCCCGGAGCACTTGTAATCCCGAATGCAGACCTTCGTGAAGAGCGACTCTACAGCGCCGAGATCGGTATGAAGCAAAAAGTCAATTCTTGGATTGCCTTTGATGGAAGCTTCTATTACAGTTTTCTTGATAATGCCTTGTTACGCGCCCCGACAACGTTCAATGGCAGCGACAGTGTTCTGTTCGACGGAGAATTGTCCCAAGTATTGAGCATTCAAAATCTGGACTACGCATGGATTTGGGGCTACCAATTCGGTCTGCGCACAGAGATCAACAAGCATTTTTCATGGACGGCACACCTTTCCCACCCCTTTGGCAGAGATTCTCAAGGCGAAAGTTTACGCCACGTCCATCCGTTGAACGCAACAACACAACTCGTCTTCAAGAAGAATAAATGGCGTGCAAATATTGTCGGACGTTACAATGCCGCGATGAATGCGGAAGATCTTGCACCTAGCGAACGCTCGAAGACACACATCTACGCTTTAGACAGCCAGGGCAATCCTTACAGTCCAGAGTGGTATACGTTCCATGTTCATGCAAGCTACGTCTATAATAAAAACATTGTGGTGCGCTTTGGAATAGACAATATTATGGATGTGCAGTACCGTCCTTATGCGAGCGGCATAGGAGCTCCAGGACGATCGGTATTTATCGGCCTAAAAGGCTCTATTTAAACGACAAGGCACTCAGATCCCAGTCTGTGGAGATATCCCCCGAGACAGACAGCTCTCCCCCATACACCCGTAAAGGCGCAGGGAAATTATTGGTATATAAGCTTCCCGTTCCTAAACCCTGTGGAATAGCATTGTGCTTAGTATATGCCCATTGTGCAATGGCGTTTAAGCCCAGATTACTTTCAAGCGCAGAGGTGGCCCACCAGCGAATGCCTCGTTCTTCAGCCAAGGAAATCCACTCATCGCTACCTCGCCATCCGCCTATAAAACTAGGCTTCAATATGATGAATTGGGGTTGTATGGTCTCTAACAGATTCACTTTGTCCTTCTTTTGCAATACCCCGATCAAGCTCTCGTCCAAGGCAATAGGCACCTGCATTTGTACTGCGGCGGCTTGAAGTCCTTCTAAATCTGCTGGAGGGAGCGGCTGTTCTATACTATGAACGCTGATTTCACTGAGAAACTCCCCAACAGTAAGGGCCTCCTTCAAGGTAAAAGCGCCATTTGCATCCACACGTATTTCCAATTCATCTGGAGAAAAACGCTCACGGATGTAACCGAGTAACTCCCGCTCACTCTCCCAGGAAATCGCACCGACTTTCATCTTCAATGTTTTGAAACCTTCGTTCAAACGAGCTGTAATTTGCTCCATCATGAATGCACGATCGCCCATCCAGATCAGACCATTTATATGCTGAGGCTTACGTCCTTTAGTAAAATCGGAAGGAAAGTGCTCGAACCCTTGATTTAAATGGCTGAACGCTTGCTCAAGGGCAAACTGAACACTTGGAAAATGAAGGTTAGCCGCATACAATTCGTCCAACCCTAAATGTATGTTTTCCGCGGTCCAATGCAGCTGCTTTTCAAGCTCGGGTACATCATCGTAAGAAAGTCCACGGAGCACCCCCACTTCACCAAAACCTATTCGATCCCCATCCGTTATACGAATGAAATAGCTTTGTTTCTGGTACAGCGTTCCTCGGGAAGTCCCACTGGGTCGCTTAAACTCTAAAACATAATCTGTATGAGAGGCGTGCATCATAATGTTAAACTCAAAGCCGTGATTAGACAGTATAACAACGTGATTAGGGCCGTTGGTTTAAGTAGAGCGTCCAATTTTTCTTCATCCTCTGCTTTTGTGAACTTACGCAAGACTAAACGCTGAGAGAACAAGAAAACTAAGAAAGCGTACACAGGATAATTCTCTTGTGTCATTACTGCGGCGTATAATGCAAAAAGTAGCGCCGTGATTTGGGCAGTCGCCATGAGGACTTTAAAATAGCCTCTCCCCCAAGCGTTGCCGTAGCGAACAACCAACGTTTGCTTTCCGCTCGTCTGGTCGCTTACTCTATCTCGCAGATTATTCAAGGTCAACACCGCCGCACTCATCGCTCCGGCTGCCGTTGCGGGTAAAAGATCGATCGGATACAAAGTGCCTGTAAATAATGCTACGCTTCCAAGAACCCCGGTGTAGCCAAAGAAGATGAATACAAAAACATCGCCTCCACCCCAATACGCATAGGGATTCTTACCGAGCGTGTAGGAACGTGCTGCCCAGACAGCCGCGAGGTTAAGGATGAAAAAGAGCAACTGTAATGCTTTTGTTGAGAACGCCAGTAGGATGAGCACGGAACCCGAGACCAGTGCCAAAACTGTAAACAATGTCACCGCATTTTTCATGGCACTAACGGATATGGCTCCAGAGGCTACGGCGCGTTGTTCGCCTTTTTTTGCGTCGTCGGTACCGCGAATTCCGTCGCCGAGATCATTGGCATAATTGGACAAGACTTGGTAGGAGAAACTCGTGAATACGGCCAACAGAAAATAGCCGACATCGAAAGATCCGGGCACATGAAAATGGGCCAATCCCGCTCCTAGGGCGATTACTGCAAATGCTAAAGGGAGTGTTCGCAGCCTTGCCGCAGCCACCCAAGGCTTTAAAGAATATGTAGAGGACGCAGTGGTCTTAGTCATGGAGTATCTTCACCCACAGCTCGACTTCCTTGCCATTTTGTTCTGGGGTAAGATCTTTCTTGGATATCTCCACTTGCTTTTCAAAATGCTTAGCGGAACCTTTGATCATACCAATTCCAAAATCTGCCATGGCACGCTCACTTTCGTAAATCATTTTGAGGTTATTCTCATCGATTCGCTCGTAAGTAAACGACGGCAGTGAAGCGTCTGGGAATTGTTGGTTAACATGTACGTGCACGTGGTCTTCCAATGATTCCAAAAATCCAAACAGATCGATGCCTTCACCCAAATACTTCGCGTACGATGTCGCTAAAATACTGAATAAGTAGAAGCCATAGTTCTCTAATATTTCCGGTACGGGTACGCGAGTATGCGCATTGGTTTGGGCGACCACATTCGTCAATGAAGTGAAGGGATAGGTCCCCATGGCATCATAACTATCGCGGTCTCCAGCGTTGGCATCTCGTAAGATGAAGTCCTTTAATTCCTCACCGTGAGTGG
>CATITW010000133.1 GCA_949547975.1 Cryomorphaceae bacterium
TGGATCGGAAGATCGCGAGAAAATCTTCGATCAATCAATGTGAGCAGTTCCATTTTCGAAGGACGACCGTAGCTTAAAATCGCATCCATGGCGGCGCGAACGCTACGTCCTGTGTAGAGTACATCGTCGATAAAGACCACTTTCTGATCTTCAACGAGGTGTTCAATGCGTGTTTTATTGGCCTGAAGGTGCCCTGATCTATGACGGAAATCATCTCTAAAAAAGGTGATGTCCAAGACTCCGGTACGGATGTTCTTCACGTTGTAGTCCGACTCTAGGAGTCCTACGATACGCTCGAGCACCTTTACACCCCTAGGTTGTAGTCCGATGAGAATCGAATTCGAAAAATCACCATGATTTTCTATGAGTTTGCAACACAGCCTGTTCAAGGCGATATTCAATTCTCTTGCATCAATGATTTCACGTTTGCTCATGCTGCAAATTTACTCATTAATATGTTTGAAATACGGCTTCAAGGTCAATCCCTCCAAAATTCCCGCTGCTCATCATCACCACAGCTTTATTTTCTCCTGGAACGCGGAGCGCCTCTTCAAGCGCTGCTGCAGAATCGAACACGCGAACACCTGGTCCGAAAGCCGCGGCCACATCCTCCTTGGAAAGCGACGGTAACTTCTTGTGTGCTACAGCATCAGGGCTAAAATAGACCCATGCATCGTGTGCACCTTGCATGGCCCCCTGGTACTGCGGCAAAAATTCTGGGTTCAAGCTAGAGAAGGTGTGCAATTCTAAAACCGTTCGCACCGTACCGAACTGCGCGGCAAGTGCTTTTACGGCAGCTTGCACCTTTGACGGCGCATGTGCGAAATCACGGAAGACCTTGACGGAGCCTTCATGGAGCAATTCCATACGATTTTGTGCTCCGGAAAAACTCATGATAGCGTCGTGAAAATCATCCTCTTGAAGCCCCATCTCTAAACAAATCCATCGTGCAGCCTCCAAATTTGAAAGATTGTGCTCCCCAAAAACTTGCAACGGCATCATCCCCTCGGCGGTTTCGATGTACGTCGTGCCGTCTTCGATCGTGGAGACCGGCAGATGGTACGGGAAACGTTTCACGGGTGCATCTGATTCTTCGACCAATTTTTTCAAGACCGCATCACCTTCGTTGTAGATCAGCGCACCTCCCGGTTCGATGGTGTCGAGGTACTGGCGGAATTGGTCCACATAATCCTCAAAAGTGGGGAAGACATTAATATGATCCCAAGCAATGCCGGTAATCACCGTGATATTGGGGCGGTAAAGATGAAACTTTGGACGACGGTCGATCGGCGAGCTCAAATACTCGTCCCCTTCCATGACCATAAATTCGCTGCCACTCTCGAGCTCCACCATACAGTCGAACCCTTCCAGCTGCGCACCCACCATATAATTTGTCGGCATACCCGCATGTTGCATCGCATGCAACACCATCGCTGTAGTGGTGGTTTTGCCGTGCGAACCGGCGATCACCACACGAGTCATGTCCTTAGAGACTTCGTACAGAAACTCAGGGTAACTGAAGATGTTAATGCCCAATTCCTGCGCCTTTTGCAGTTCAGGATTGTCTTCGCGAGCGTGCATTCCCAATATGATCGCATCGAGCTCTTCGGTGATCTTTTCGGCGAACCAACCGTCCTGTACAGGCAATAATCCTTTGGCTGCTAAACGGCTGCGCGACGGCTCAAAAATCTGGTCGTCTGATCCGCTAATCTCGTGTCCTCCTTGCTGCAAAGCGATCGCGAGATTGTGCATGGCACTTCCCCCGATGGCGATAAAATGTATTCTCATGAGTTATTCTTCGTCCTTCTCAAAATATAAGTTCCCGAATCGGATTCGAGAGCCGCGCAAAGATAATAGAACCGCTCCGTCATAGCCGTCATTTGCCAGGCGAGATGAACGCGGCGAGACGCGGAATTTCTGACGTTTGTTGCGGTTGAGCAAGGTGTAGGTCATTTCTGCATCGTGCGAGACACTGACCATCACCAGGTTACCGTTTTTCGCGTTGGTGATCGGGCGCATCGGCTTCTTGCCCCAGCGCTTTGCATTTTTGCGGTGGTCGTTGTAAACAAAATGCAGACCTGCATCATTGATCAAGAACGTATAGCCGAGGTAAAATCCTCCGTCGTTCATGGAACTTTGACGCTTCGGCAGGTGGGCGTACCAGTCGACATCACCTTCCTTGCCTATGCTTAGCACGATGACGTCGTTGTAGTAATAATAGTAGTTCGTGACGGTGACTCCTCTGGAAGTCTGGACCGTTTGGATGCGCATTTCGTAGTCTTCCGCAATGACGTAAGCACCACCGTCGGGACGGGGAACGAACTGACGGAATACGAAGTTTCGACGGATGCCCTTGCCACGGCGCGCACGGTAACGATTGAATTGGCCCACAAACTCCTGTGAGAATGGATTCAGATTAGACGAAATAACTTCACCCTGGGCTTGGTCTACGCTCAGATAAATGGCACCGTCCATGTCCCAAGAATTGCGTTTGCCATAGAATCCAGAAATGGCCATCTCGCCGTCTTTCAAATCACATTCCAA
>CATITW010000134.1 GCA_949547975.1 Cryomorphaceae bacterium
CGTGCCATCTCTAGAACATCTAGATCAGCACCAAAGGCGCCCATCACATGAAGTCCCATAGGCATGCCATTCGGGTGAACACCCATCGGAACGCTCACTGCTGGGTTACCTGCAATATTTGCTTGTACTGTGAAGATGTCTTCTAGGTAGTTTACAGTCGGATCCGCTACTTCACGGCCGATATCGAATGCCGTAGTAGGAGTGGTCAGGCACAAAAGGGCGTCGTACTCTGCTAAGGTGCGATCGGTCCATTCTTTAACTAAGCGGCGAACGCTTTGCGCTTTGCCGTAGTAAGCGTCATAGTATCCAGAGCTAAGCACGAAGGTGCCGAGCATGATTCTGCGCTGCACTTCTGTACCAAAACCTTCGCTACGACTCAGCTTGTAAATGCTTTCTAAGTCCGTGCCTTCTTCGTGACGAAAACCGGCATGAACACCGTCAAAGCGTGCAAGATTCGAGCTCGCTTCAGCTGTAGTAATGATGTAGTATACAGGAACGAGGACGTCCAGTAGATCAAACTCTACAGGTTCGACCTGAACGCCTGCATTTTCGAGCAATTCAAGCTGTGCCTGAAAGGCTTTTCGTGCGTGCTCGTCGACTTTTGGATGATCGATAGCCGTCTTTAGGTAGGCGACTTTTTTAGGTGCTTTTTTAACGGCAGCAGGAAGTGGGTTTTGCAAAGCAGTTGCATCGTACTGGTCGGGGCCAGAGATGACTTCCATGATTTTTGCAGCGTCAGCAACGTTTGTGGTAAACGGTCCGATCTGGTCAAAACTGCTGGCGTATGCGATCAAACCGTGGCGCGATACGCGGCCGTAAGTGGGTTTGAATCCTATAGTTCCAGTAAAAGCTGCGGGTTGGCGGATAGAACCACCGGTGTCAGAGCCTAGGGCTGCGTGACAGAGTCCAGCTGCTACGGCAGCGGCAGAACCGCCAGAAGACCCACCGGGAACTTTTGCTGGGTTTAGGGGATTTTTAACGGGTCCGTATGCCGAGTTCTCGTTTCCGGAACCCATGGCGAATTCATCACAGTTGGTACGTCCGATAAATACGGCGTCCTCGGCAAGCAAACGCTCGACGGCTGTCGCTGAAAATTGGCTCTCGAAACCTTCGAGGATTTTGGAAGCTGCACTGACCTTGTGGTCCTTGTAACAGATGTTGTCTTTGAGCGCGATCACCATGCCTGCGAGTTTGCCCGCGGTGCCGTTTGCGATTTTCTCATCGACTTCCTTCGCTTTGGCGCGTGCCTCGTCGGCCCATACCTCCAAGAAGATGTTCAGGTCTTTAGTGTGCTCAATTTTGGACAGAAATGTCTCTACCGCTTGTGCAGTGCTGCTCATACCCCAATGCGAATTAGGTGATTATTCTTTCTTTTCTCCTTCGGTATTTTCGCCTTCTTCCGAGACGCCGTCCTTGAATTCCTTCACGCCACGGCCTAGGCCACGCATGAGTTCAGGGATTTTGCGACCTCCGAAAAGAAGCAATATCGCGACAAGAATCAGTATCATTTGGTTAGGACCCATGATCCCTAGAAACACTGTGTTCATTTGCTATAATTTTGAGCGTCTAAAGTACCGATTTTTCTCGGAACCTCAGCCTTGGTTAATAGTCCAATAGTTC
>CATITW010000135.1 GCA_949547975.1 Cryomorphaceae bacterium
AATTCATCCAAGCGGTATTTGCGCATGGTGCGTCCCCAGCGAGTGATGCGGGGATCGTCCTCGCTACTGAGTTGCGGTCCGCCTGCCTCGGCATTGACGTGCATGCTGCGTAGTTTGATGATTTTAAAAGGCTTTCCATTTTTGCCCAAGCGCTCTTGCAGGTAGAAGATTGGTCCTTTGGAAGTGAAGGCTACCATAGCGATAGAAAACAGCAGCACAGGGCTAAAGAGCGCAAGTAAAAGTGCGGCAACTACAAAGTCAAAACTGCGTTTGATAAAGGCAACGTGCGGCTTCATGAGTTCGCGTTTGACTTCGATCAGGGAACGTCCAAGACTTTCCATTTTTACTTGGCCACTGAGAATACTGAAGAGGTTGGGCAGCACGTGGACGCGTACGTCTTGGTCTTCGATGGAGCTGACTAGGCGGCCAATTCCTTCATTGTGACCGGTTCCGAGTGCAATAATGATGTCTTCTACGTGGTTGTCGTGAATGATATCGCGAAGCTGATGTGCTGCGCCGAGCTGCGGCATTTCTGAGAGGCGCGGGTCGAGGTGTTCGCCCTCCATGGTGAGTAGTCCCAAAAACTGGTAACCCTTAGATCTTCCTTTGCCAAAGGCATCTAAAAGGTCAGCGGCTTCTTTACCGCTCCCGATGAGTAGGGTTGGAAAGAACAATTGGCCACGGTCGATACGTCTGCGAGTACTTGTCGCTAATGCGAAACGAAAGATTCCTGAACTCAACACTAATGCAGTCGTGTAAGCACCTAAGGTGAGGTAATACTGGTTGTAGCTTTTGACGTAATCGTCCAAGAAAATGGCGAAAAACAGGACCAATGCGGTGAGTACGGCGCCACTGATCGTATTAAAGGCTTGCTGAAGTCGGCTCTTGCGCGTTAAATCATGATAGACACCGCTGAGCGCGGAGATCCCCAAGAATACTGCAGCAGTGCATGCTAGGGCAATAAAAAATCGATCGTCCCATTTGATGGCCACTTCATGTCCGAATCGCTTGGGCTCCACATAAATTTTACGAACGATGTGCAGGGACGTATACGCCGCTGCCGCTGCGACTAGATCCAGTAGCAAATAGATTCTTAGCAGGCGAGTAGCAACATGTTTGGAGGTTTTCAATACAGCAACTTTATGTTATCTACAAATACTGTGGCAGTATCGTCTGTGGTGTTGATCGCGCCGAAAAATAGGTTGTAATCCACAGCATTCGGGTAGCCACTCACCTCTGTAACGAGATTGATGTAGACCTTATTCCACGCTTCATTTGAAAAGAGGGTCACTACCGGTGCTTGAATACTTTGCAAGGGTTCGTTTGCGACCACTCCGAAGGTCAACGGAATGTCAGTTTTGTAGTTCACCTCTAGCCAGACATTCGCAGCGAACTGCGGCAATTCAAACGACTGAAGTGTTTTAAATTCCGCTCTACTGATCGGCTTCATCACTATCTTTCCGCTCTTATTCGGCATCTCGCCCGGGTGCACAAAAATCTCATCAGGCGCTGTGGTGATTAAAAGATTCGTATCGCTCTTATCCGAGCGCAAGAAGTTAAGTCCTACGGCGTCAAAGTCTTCGAGCACCTCGATCGTATAGTTCGTATTGTAGCTAAAGGTGGTCGCCGCAGGTGCGAAGTTGCGAGTTTCCCCTTGCGCTAAATCTAGCGTAAAGGTTC
>CATITW010000136.1 GCA_949547975.1 Cryomorphaceae bacterium
CCATAATACTTCCAACCATTAATCTGGGCACCAATACCCCAGTGTTCCCCTAAATATCTACCGAAACTCAGGCCTACAAATGGATCAAACTGATATTTATCCCAATACACGTAAGGTCGACTGGCCACGAGGGCAAATCGCAGATCTAAATACCATTTCTTATCTATGAGAGTAGAAGTGTAGATCAAACCTAAAGATTGTTCGCGCTCCCCAGTGCCGCTCCAAGTAGTCGTTTGAAACCAATTCTTCCAATACACCCCAATATGGTTGGCTTTGACAAACTCATAATTAAGCGCTCCGTTATAATTCAAAGTATGGCCCCAAGGCAAAACTGCAGCATCGAGAGAAATCCTATCGATGGCGCTATTCTGTGCTTGAGCAACTGAAAATACTGAACAGAACAGAAGTATTATTAGACTCTTTTTCATAGTCTTATTGGTCTCCTATAAACATAAAAAAAAAAGCCACCCTTCGACAAAAGGGTGGCTCTCTGTATCTAGCTAACCGCTGAGTATTACATCATTCCCATGCCGCCGCCCATGCCGCCACCGGCTGGCATTGCTGGTTCGTCCTTAGGGATTTCTGTGATTGTCGCCTCGGTAGTCAACAATAGACCCGCAACAGACGCTGCGTTCTCTAGTGCCACACGAGTCACTTTAGTAGGGTCAATCACACCTGCCTCGTACATGTTTTGGTACTCGTCAGTTTTCGCGTTGAATCCGTAATCTCCTTTGCCTTCTTTCACTTTCGCTACAACAACAGAGCCTTCTAGACCTGCGTTGTGAACGATCTGACGTAATGGCTCTTCGATCGCTTTCGCGATGATTTGAATACCTGTGGTTTCGTCATCATTGTCGCCTTTAAGCGCTTCTAAAACAGAGCTAACGCGTACAAAAGCTACACCACCACCAGGAACGAATCCTTCTTCCACTGCAGCTTTGGTTGCAGCGAGTGCATCGTCCACACGATCTTTCTTCTCCTTCATTTCTACCTCAGAGGCAGCACCTACGTAGAGGACCGCTACACCGCCAGCAAGCTTGGCTAGACGCTCTTGTAGTTTCTCACGATCGTAGTCTGAAGTTGTGTTTTCGATCTGTGCTTTGATTTGGTTTACGCGCGCTGCGATCGCCTCCCCTTCACCAGCACCATTCACGATGGTCGTGTTGTCTTTGTCGATAGTCACTTTCTCAGCAGTACCTAGCATGTCTAGTGTGGCACCTTCAAGAGTCATACCGCGCTCCTCAGAGACTACTTGGCCTCCAGTAAGGATTGCAATGTCTTCTAGCATGGCTTTGCGACGATCGCCAAATCCTGGCGCTTTCACTGCTGCAATTTTGAGCGAGCCACGGATGCGGTTCACCACGAGGGTTGCAAGGGCTTCTCCGTCTACGTCTTCTGCAATGATGAGCAGTGGACGACCGCTTTGAGCTGCAGGCTCAAGAATTGGCAACAACTCCTTCATCGAGCTGACCTTCTTATCGTAGATCAAGATGTAAGGGTTCTCTAGATCCGCGATCATCTTCTCGGTGTTAGTCGTGAAGTATGGGCTCAAGTATCCACGGTCGAACTGCATACCTTCCACTACGTCAACGTATGTTTCAGTACCCTTTGCTTCTTCCACTGTGATGACACCTTCGTTTTTCACTTTAGCCATAGCCTCCGCGATCAATTTCCCGATGGTGTGGTCGTTATTCGCTGAAATAGAAGCAACTTGCTCGATCTTGCTGTTGTCATCACCTACTTCTTGACTCAAGTTCTTGAGCTCAGCAACAAGCGCTGTTACCGCTTTCTCGATCCCGCGCTTAAGATCCATAGGATTTGCACCTGCAGCAACATTCTTCAACCCGTGGTTGTAGATGGCTTGTGCCAACACCGTTGCCGTAGTCGTTCCATCACCTGCAATGTCTGCGGTTTTAGATGCGACTTCTTTCACCATCTGAGCTCCTAGGTTTTCGATCTTGTCTTCAAGTTCGATCTCCTTTGCTACAGAAACACCATCCTTGGTTACGTGTGGTGC
>CATITW010000137.1 GCA_949547975.1 Cryomorphaceae bacterium
GAACGGTCCCAAAGTATTTTTGGCTGGAGCGCTGCGCAGTCTGGATGTTCCTTAAAATGCTCCTCTATAGGGTTTAACCAGCCTGGTGTGGTGCGTACATCGCTGTTGAGGAGCACTGCAAAAGATTCAGAAATAGATTCCAGTCCTTTGTTGTAGCCACCTGCATACCCGAGATTATCCCCGGTTTGAATGATCTGTACTGTGGGAAATGCAGACGCGAGGTAGTCTAAACTGTCGTCTGTACTGGCATTATCGATCACGTAGACGGGATGCGGCGCACTGTGTGCCACTACCGATGGCATGTATTTTTCTAAGAGTGCTCTACCATTCCAATTCAGAACGGCCACGGCTATCGGTGTATGCATTAGTTGTTGAATCTATCAAACCAAGTACCTTG
Source organism: Cryomorphaceae bacterium (assembly GCA_949547975.1). The sequence goes on from CATITW010000137.1 coordinate 398, forward strand.
GTTGCCTATAATCAGTGAGTTAGACACACGCTCTCCAAAATTGTCCCGGCCCATCTGTGTCGAAGTTGCATCAATATCTGGCCCAGCGTTCGTATGCCTTGACAGGTGGTATTGCCATTTGTGGTCCTTCACCTCCCCTAGCGCTGAACTGTGGATAAGGGTATACTGTCTCCCGACCAATTCCTGATCGACGAATATGAAAACTTGGTTCTGCTGCACGGGAGTGCTTTCACTTTTCAGCTGATCGTACTGCCAGATTTGGTACGGATAATTTTTCCCGTCAAAAGGACGCTCTTCCACCAAACTAGGTGCGCCATATTGCAAAAACACACGTCCCATCTGGGTTTTATAACCGGGAAGTGTTTTTGAGCCGAACTCACGATCCACTTTTCGGACCACACTTAAATACGCCTTCCACGTTGCCTCGGGGTTCGTCGGAGCGGATCCGGCCCAATACCCTACTAAAAACTGTGCTGCAAGTGCCGTATCGGTGGTCGCTTTCAGGTTGCTTAGAATACGACGTTGTGACAAGCTCGTAACCGGGGCGATCATTCTTAAATATTCGTGCACCTCAGACCACTTGCCCCAATTCGCTTCAAACGAAGACTTGCTTATGGTTCCTGCGGGGTTGAACAGCTGTAAGGAATCCGCGGCTTGATTGTAAAACACAAAACTCGAAGTATAACTCGCTACCTCTTGCCCAGCGCTGTCAAGTCCCTGCACCACGAGTGAGTAATTCCCACTTTGCTGCTCGGTAAAATCTAAGCGAACTAACAGAGGATTTGCACCCGTTGCGCAGCGCTTAAACCCTGCAGAACCTGGAACTATTTCTCCATTCACGTCCTCGATCCGATAGCGCAGCAAATACTTACCCCCTCTGACATAACCCTCCGTGTACCATGAGATGGTTGATACATCTTCAAAAATTGGCTTACCTAGATTCACCTTGGGAACCACGGCAACATCTCCTTTATTGTAATTTTCAGGAGCCTCCGCTCGTTCATCTAAAAACACAGGTTTCGACAGCGCCAATTCTGAGTCATTCAACACCAATGTATCTGACATCTCCCAGCTTTGATCTCCAACAACGTCCACCAACATTACCTTCAAAAATTGTTTCGAGTGCCCTCCAGACGCAAAACTGCTTTTCTCTAACAACAACGGCGCGTTTGAGGCACTATCTTTCGTAACATACTCAAAAACAAAAACATCAAGCTTATCGTCTAACTGCAACGCCACTTTAAAATTTGCATGCCACAAACTATCCGCTGCGAACTCGTAGGCTACCGTACTTGCATCCAAGGTGCTATAAATATCCCAATAGAACGCTCCATCCGCAGTGGAATACTGAACAGGATTCAAAGCGAAGCGAAGATTCTGAGCTCTCGATGTCGCTGAAACACAGACTATCAGAAGAAATACAATTCTAATTTTCATCATAGCCCAAATATAATTCATCAAAACCCCTTGCAAACCATAAAATCCTGTTTAAATTTGCCGCCCACTCAGGAAGTTTATGCTTCCTATCGGAGAGATGGCAGAGTGGTCGAATGCACTGGTCTTGAAAACCAGCGTACCGAGAGGTACCGGGGGTTCGAATCCCTCTCTCTCCGCACAAACACCTAAAAACCAGCGTTTTACGCTGGTTTTTTTTGTGCCCATATACGAACGACGCTCGCTTCAGTGAGAGGCATGAGTATAAAAAATACAGAACGCCGGAGGCGGACTGGTTTTCAAATGTTTTGGAAGGGATCCCTCTCAAGAGATCTTTTGAGCGAAGCGAAAAAAAATCCCAGCCACCGAAGCGACTGGGATCAAATCTATCCTTGGCTATTATCTTTCAAACAAGAAGATGTATCGCTACAAGAACAATTCTTACAACCTGAATTTCGGTTTAGTTTAAGACGCTTTTCGGCACCATCCTTTAGTGCTGACTTTTCATCGAACCAACCTGATCTTCTCATCATAACTTCGCGAGGTGTGTAAATACCCAGCTGCGAATGTGGTCTATCCATATACGCATTAATAGTCTGGCCTAACAAAGCATTCAACTCTTCAAAATTAGCAGCATAGAGAATGTATTTGTACTCATTCTTCATCGTGTGAAAGACACGTTCAATCATAGAATTAGACGAACGAATATTCTTCCAAGCCACAAGATGGTTTACCGCAAAAGTCACTTTACTAGCGATCCTTTTGTTCTCTGAACCTCCATCAGTCATATAACTAAGGGTAGCTTGCTCTTCCGTGCCGTTGTCGATTTTCACAATCGGCTTTGTGGGTTTCGAATCTACAAATGCCTTTTCCAACACCTCCACTGATATCGTATTATCTATTTTATCCGCTAACCGCCAAGCGAGTACGGCTCTACTGTAATTATCCATCACACAATATAAATAGTGCTTTACTCCATCAAGCGTCTTAATAATACTGATATCCGCGTGCCAGATTTCGTGTAATCTTTCAGCGCGAACCAAATTAGGTGTTCTAGGTGCCTTTCTTTTTTGATATTCTGTTAGTAATCCTTTCGTGTATTTGTAGAATGTAGTCAAGCTCAATTTCAATTTTCCCTTTTTGAAATTATCTGCCCATATGGCAAATTTATTTGGTCCCCCCTTCTCTACAATCTCTTCAATAAATGCTCTTTCTTTCTGTGTAAGCTGTCGTGGACGTCGTTTAATACAAACATTATCTACACTAGATAAACAATGGACATTCGCCTCGAGCTCCCACGCACAAAATCTTGTTGCACTTACGTTAGTGACCTTCAAGAAACGCTTCCGAGAGATGATTTTAGGCAGTGATTCGACATAGGCAACATATTTCAGTCGATGTTTTGTCAAAAATTTATCGAAGGGCTTCTTACCCATTGTCTCTATGATAAAGTCAATAAAAGCCATGTAGGTATGTATCAATTCCTCCTGTCGATCCTTTATCGACAATTGACGATTAAAAATCTCTATTAAATCCTTTTGCTTCTCTGACTCCAGCATTTGATGGTAAAAGAAATCAGGTGTTTTCCTTCGCCATTCTGAGAGCGTCGTTCTAGGAATTTTACTTAGCTCTTCTTTTGAATATAGCTCTCTCTCTTCGCCTAGACTAACCGCTAACTTAAGCTCTAGCGGATAGCGTGAATTTTTGTGATTCATTTTTCAATTCTTTAAATGATTTTTAAAAACCACTCCTTACCAAGGAATTATTTAAAGAATTGAATACAGGAGGATTGCATGACCCATTTAGACGTATGTCAAAAGACATACATATCCTAAAACCTAAAAACAACATAAAGTTTCTACGTTCAAGCAACAAAACATGCATAAGGAGGTGATCCTTATAATCTCCCTGTACCAAGAGCTTTAAAAGCAAACTGGCTAAGAGTTATAAAGAAGTAGGTCTACAAAAAAAACCGAAAAGGTCAATATGGCAGGAGTTGAACTCCCACATTCCGCACAGCAATATAATCAAAAATATGTACGGTAAATACCGTACACCCCTTGCGCGATTGCCAGAAATCCTTTCAACCACAATTAAAATCAGAAGGAATCAAGAATACATGTACGGTATCAAAAAAAAACTCTTAAAAATAGCCAAAACACTCCAAGAGCCCTATTTTAGGGGTGTAAGAAGTAAGGTTAATTAAATTTGTTGAATTCAGTCCAGTATGGTCCGAGGGTTCGAATCCCTCTCTCTCCGCAAGCCCGGGGTGCCAAAATGTACCAAAATGCTCAAAACCAACGTTTTGGGCATTTTTTTTGTCCAAACCGGTGTGCCAAAATGCTCCAAAATGC
>CATITW010000138.1 GCA_949547975.1 Cryomorphaceae bacterium
ACATCCATTGTCCTATTTGGGTTCGTAAAGTTACTATCGATGTTGGAATAATATCCTGCCCAGGTCCATCAATCCCAGAAATCGCCCCGAGGCCCCCGCACCACAAATCCCGCATTGCCACATCCCCTTGCCACGGCCGCTGAAATGTATATTTGCGTATGGACAAACTCCCCGGACCGACGCCGTTAGAAACGGTCACTTTTGAAGGACGCACGTTCCGAATCAAGCGCGATGACCTTATTCATCCGGTGATTTGCGGCAACAAGTGGCGCAAACTTCAGGGCTGGCGTCCGTCCATTGAAGACTCCTCCGAGGTCATCTCTTTCGGCGGAGCACACAGCAACCACTTACCCGCCCTAGCCTGTGTACTGTCAGAAATGAAGCGTCCCGGAAGATTTTTCATCCGAGGTGAAGAGTTGAACGCTCAAAGCAGCCCTTCGTTGCGCTATTGCGCCTCACTCGGAATGCAGCTGACCTTTATTTCCCGCGCGACCTACAAGAATTTACGTGCGGAAGATTGGTCTTTGTCGCTACTTCCAGAGGTCGAAACAAAGTCGGACGCGCTCGCTATTCCAGAAGGGGGCTTCGGAGTGGAAGTGCTCTCAGGTTGCGCGCACATTTGGGCGGAGCTTCGGCAGGAGCAGATCGATCATCTTATTCTGCCGTCCGGAACGGGTGCAACAGCCTTAGGTGTATTGAATGCCATGCCCGAGGGGGCTTCCACCGAACTTCATGTGGTCAGTGCGGTAAAGGGGGCCAAACGCGAAAGGGAGCGAATTTTAACAGCGGCAACCCAGCGCAACATTCGCTGTATTTTCGAGGACGATCCGCACGGCGGATTTGGCCGGATTCCGGAAAAAATTGGTCAAATCACCACAAGATTTACCCAGCAAACGGGCATACCGCTCAATAGGAATTACACCCCAAAAGCGCTCGAATATTTACTTCGAACAGATCTTTCAGGAACCGTGGTATTGCTCCACACCGGTGGATTCAACCTCAGTGGCGACTTCGAATAACGGATCCGTTACAGTCGCTGAAGAATCATCTCTTCCACCTCTTTGCTGTCCCAGCGGGCTTCGATGTTCTCGAGGGCTAAAATATCGGCCATGATCTCATCGTGTCGCTCTCCCTGGGCCATCGCTTCATGGTAAGGAATGTTCGTGAATTTCACCAAAGAGTACAGCGGCGTCCATTGATCCGGATGGTTCTTTTGCACGTTGCGTTCGATCTTTTTACGCAATTGGAACGCAGGGTCGGCCACAAGGTCACGCATCTCGATAAAGTTGCGCAAGCTGAGGTCTACCAAGGCATTTCCTGCAGGCTCACGAAGCTCTGTGTATCTGTTCAAAACCAATTTCATATCGCTATCCCCGTGCTCATCCAACAGTTCCAAGAACACGCGAACGTCTTCCAGCGAGCCGTTCATCCCTTCGCCGTAGAACGGCACCGTGGCGTGTGCTGCATCACCGATCAGCATCGTATTGCTGCCCCAGTGGTACGGATGGCAACGAATGCAGGCCAGGGCAGAAGTCGGGTTGTTTTCCCACTGCTCCTCAAGATTCGGGATGAGCGGGATGGCATCTTTGAAGTATTTTTCGAAATAGCGCAATCCATCTTTCCCAGTGGTGAGCTGGTCTAAACCATATTCGCCAGTGAACGGTGCAAAAACGGTTCCTGTAAATCCATGATCCGTATTGGCCAGCCCCATCAGCATGAACTCGCGACGTGGCCAGATGTGCAGGGCGTCGATATTGAGCTGTGGTGCACCGTCTTCACCCGCTGGAATATGAACTTCCTTGTAGCCGCTGTCGATGAAATTCTGAGAAAAATTAAAACGCGGTTTGCCCATAAGCGTACGACGAACTGCTGATCCAGCACCATCTGCGCCCACAATCAAATCGCCGGTAACATGCACCGATGCTCCGTGATGACTTAAATGAACATTGCCCGATTCAGTATCGATGCGCTCACAAATGTGGTCAAAGTGAATGCGTACGTTCGTTTGCGCTTCCGCAAGATTGAGCAACGTCTCGTTGAGCTCACTTCTTGAAATACTGTGTATCGCTTGCCCATCGATGCTGTAAGGAAAGAAGGTCTCATTGCCCTCTAAATCATGAATTTGACGGCCGTGTGCAGGAACCACAATCTTACGAATCTCTTCCTCAATACCTGCATATTTAAAGGCCGTCCATCCGCGGTGACTTACCACGAGGTTGATCGAGCGTCCGCTGCCGTATGCCGCTTTTCTGGGGTCCGGGCGTTTCTCGAACACCTCGACCGAATAGCCCTTTTTTCCTAATGCATAGGCCATGTATGACCCTGCTAATCCTGCGCCAATTAATACAATATGCTTCATAGGAGATTGCTTAGTGGTTCTGTAAGTAATTCAATAAAATCTCGCCAAACCCGCGAATATCTTCGAACGAATTGTACAAAGGAACGGGCGCCATGCGAATCACATTCGGTTCGCGCCAGTCAGTAATCACACCTTGTTCCATCAAATAATCAAACAACGGACGACCGTAGCCGTGTACATGCACTGAAATCTGAGCACCACGCGCTTCCATCGGAGTGATGATCTCTAGTGATTTTCCTGAAACTGCTGCCACATGATCAAGCACTTCCTGCAAATAAGCCGTCAATGCAGTACTCTTCGTTCGAAGCGCCTGACCACCGGCACGATCCACAAGATCCAAGCTTGCACGTATCGGTGCCATTGCCATCACAGGTACGTTCGAAAGCTGCCAAGCCTCCGCCGTAGGAATGGGCACAAAAGTCTCGGGCATCTCGAACCGCGTAGCCTTCTCGTGTCCCCACCAACCTTCAAAACGAGGAATATCGCTGAGTCCATGGTGGCGTTCATGTACAAAGTAACCGGCCGTTGCACCGGGACCTGAATTCAAATATTTGTAGTGGCACCAAGCTGCAAAATCTACATTCCATTCGTGCAGCTTTAGCTCCACATTTCCTGCTGCATGGGCTAAATCCCAACCCACAATGATGCCTTTAGCCTGCGCATAGGCGGTCAATTCTTCCATAGCCATGACCTGGCCGGTATAGTAGTTCACCCCACCGATCATCATCATCGCAATCTCGTCGCTGTGAGCGTCGATCGCTGCTTTAAAATCTTCGGTATGAATGTGGTGTTCGCCGTCGCGCGGTCCAACCTCCACGAGGTGTTCCTGAGGATCTAAACCGTGAAAACGTAGCTGTGACGCAAGCGCATACTGGTCCGACGGAAAAGCCTTTGCCTCGCATAAAATTTTGGTGCGCTTGCCTTGTGGGCGGAAAAAGCTCACCATCAAAAGGTGCAGGTTATTCGTAAGGGTGCCCATCACGACCACTTCTTCAGGTTTTGCACCCACTACTTTAGAGAGACTTTCAGAGAAAAATTCGTGGTACGGCATCCAGGGGCGGCGGGCATGAAAATGTCCTTCTACTCCCCAATTTTTCCAGTCCTCCAATTCTTCATTCAAGTACGACTGAGCGCCTTTGGGCATCAACCCCAGAGAGTTTCCCGTAAAGTACAAGGTCTGTTTGCCGTCGATGACTGGAATGTGGAATTCGCTTCGGAATTCACTCAGCGGATCTGCTTGATCGAGCTGCTTCGCATGGTCTCTAGAGAGTACGTTCATGGTGCTGTGTTGTTTTGGGATGCTAAAGGTAGGGCATAAGCCAAACGAGACCTAAAAGTATCCATGGGAGCCCTTCGATCAGCAAGCTGTAATACAAGTCGCCGAATCGCGGGTGAGCAATAATGATGATGGTGGCAAAAAAGACAAAAGTGAGCAACGTAGGCAGCGGTGTGAGTCCAAACGCTGCCACAAGCACTAAGAAGCTCAGCCACAACAGCGCGTGTGCAATGAAAATACTGTTTCTCGGCCCTACGATGTGCGGTAGGGTTTTAATGGCGCTGCTGTCGATGGTCGAATCGCGCACGTCAAAAGGAATGGTCAGCGCCGCGGTCCACAAAAAGCGCTCTAAAAATGGAAATATGGGGGATTGACCGGCAAGGTACGCCGGGATAAAAGCAGTCGTAAAGGCCCAAGTAAATGCAATCAAAAACAGTTTGAGACCCGGAACGGACCGAAGGCCGCCGCCGCGCTTTTTGAGCAAGAAAGGAAGGGGATAAAGCACTGCAATACCGGCTGCAAATAGGTACAATCCGACAAGATTTACAGAAAATAATCGCACTATTTCAAACAACGCAATACCCGCTCCGAGCACCATGCTCATCCAGCTGATTTTCGGCATGCGCTTGCGCCAAGTGGTGATTTTCGAGGAAGAATCGACGTCAGAAGGACCTTCAAAGAATCGCGCAAAGCCATAGATGACAAGGGTTCCCGAGGCGTTGAGTACAGCAAGCGATGGGGCAGTGATCTCCAGGAGAATTTCGGTGACTCGGGTGAGCGCAAAGACGGCACCGGCCACCCAAAAATTGGCATATACCATCAGGCGAACTAGCCCGAGCACAGTGTTAATAAAAGGGTTGAAACTTCTCTCCATTCTCCGGTGTTAAAAATACATCACATTAGCCAACTCTGATGTAATTTTGCTGAACTTAAAGAGAATCACACTATGAAGCGCAATTCATTTGCTTACAGACACATTGGTCCCAAAGCAGTAGATGTTGATCAAATGCTATCTACCATCGGCGTAGATTCGATCGACACGCTCATCGACCAGACAGTACCATCAGCCATCCGTGCTGACAAGGAGCTGGACCTAGCCCCCGCCATGACCGAAGCTGAATTCGCAACGCACATCGGTGCATTGGGCGAAATGAATAGCGTGTTCAAAACATATATAGGTATGGGGTACCACCCGACCGTTCTCCCTGGCGTGATTCAGCGCAACATATTGGAGAATCCGGGATGGTATACGGCCTACACGCCGTACCAGGCTGAGATTGCTCAAGGGCGTCTTGAAGCGTTGATGAATTACCAGACCATGGTAGTGGATTTGACCGGGATGGAGCTCGCAAACGCCTCTTTGCTGGATGAAGCGACAGCAGTTGCTGAGGCCATGTCTATGTTCTATGGCGCTATGCCAAGAGCGAAAAAGAAAGCAGGTGCGAATAAGTTCTTCGTGGATCAAAACACGTTCCCACAGAGTTTAGACTTGTTGAAAACGAGAACTGAGCCGATCGGAGTGGAATTGGTCTTAGGCGATTACCGCGACTTTGAGCCCACATCGGAATTTTTCGGTGCGCTTGTACAATATCCAAATGCAGACGGTTCTGTTGAGGATTACCGCGCTTTTGGAGCGGCATGTACGGCAGCTGAAGTGCAGCTTGTTGTTGCCGCAGACATCATGTCGCTCGTGTTGTTAACGCCTCCAGGAGAATGGGGAGCGGATGCAGTCGTCGGTACTACCCAGCGTTTCGGTATTCCGTTAGGTTACGGTGGGCCACACGCAGCGTTTTTTGCTACGAAAGAATCGTACAAGCGTCACATTCCAGGACGTATCATCGGTCGCACGATCGACACCGACGGTGCTCCAGCGTTGCGCATGGCATTGCAAACGCGCGAGCAGCACATTAAAAGAGATAAAGCCACTTCTAACATCTGTACAGCCCAAGTATTGCTTGCGGTCATGGCAGGTGCTTATGGGGTGTACCACGGACCGGAAGGTTTGATGGATATCGCTGAAGCCATTCATACGAAAACCGGTACTTTGAATGAAGCCGTGAAGGGGATGGGCTTGGCACAGCACAATGCTGCATTCTTCGATACGTTGAAGATCAGCTTGAAGTTAAGTGACAGCGCGAAATTGAAATCATTAAGCGAAGACGCTGAGATCAATTTCCGTTACTTCGACGAGAAAACAATCGGTATTTCATTGAACGAAACCACTACCGACGAAGACGTTGCAGAGATCATCGCAGTTCTGGCAGCAGCGGAACAAGTGGATACCATCGAAATGGGAGATTTGGGCGTTTACATACC
>CATITW010000139.1 GCA_949547975.1 Cryomorphaceae bacterium
ACAGGCGTACCATCAAGTTTCCGATATTGCAAGCTCATATTCGTAAAGTTCAACAATGTTTAGCAGAGAAGAAAAGAAACAGCTCAATACTTCCTTTTTTAAACGCTTTAAGCACCACATGAGTTCACACCGAATCACGGGTGGGGGTGGAGGTCGCTGGGAAGCGTACAAAACAGGGGTGCGTGGACTGTATTTTAGAATGCTGACGACCCCGGAAATTGGACTTTCGATCGATCTTCAATACAAGGAAGAGGACATTCGAGCGCTTCTTTTTGACCAATTCGAAGAACTCGCCAAACTCCTCGAGAACGAATGGGGCGAGCCACCGGTCTTGCACCGCAACTACTATCTCGATAACGGATTAGTCATCAGTCGAATCGAAATAAAGCTAGAGAACGCCTATTTCTACGACAAGAAACAATGGCCCGTAATCATGGCTTGGTACGAAGAGAAATTACTTGGACTAGATCGCTTCTGGGAAACGGCAGGCGATATCGTCAAGGCGCTCGCGAAATAATTTTCAGCAACCTACGGAAGCAGTCGCTTTAACACCCGTAATTTGTGGGTGTGCCGGTTGACCTCTGCATTGTAAATCCCGCTGTGGTCCAAACCATCGACGCGCACTCGTCCTGAGGCATGAATAATGTTAAAGTCTTCCAACACGATTCCAACATGGGTGATGGCCCCTTCAGGATTGTCAAAAAACGCCAAATCACCGGGCTGACACTCCTCTAAAAAGCTCAAGGTTTCTCCCTTCTTTACTTGCTGTGAAGCATCTCGGGGAATCGAATACCCGCACATGCGATACACCATCTGAGTAAACCCGCTGCAATCGATCCCAAAAGGCGTTCGTCCACCCCATAAATACGGCGCATTCAGGTAACTAAAAGCATAATCGACCAATTCTGTCCGTCCCTTAACTCCCTGCAACACCGTACCTTGATACGAATAACTTTTCTCTTCCAAGCGCAAGGTCTCACCGTCTAATAGCGGAAGTATCGCCCCCTGCGTGATCAGCGGATAGTCTGACGGTTCTGGACCTTGAAGCAACCCCACAGGATCACCAGCCACAGAACGCGGCGCTTGCTGAATAAGCGACAAATACGAAGCTGAAATCTCCTGAATCTGCAACCGATCGATCCAGCCTTCATAGCGGTCGTGGTGCAAACGAATCAGCGCCCATTTCGGCAGTTCCTCTAAAATATCATAGGTTTCCCCGAAGAGCAGAACGTTTGTACACTCCGCTCTATCACTGGGCTCCGCACGCATCGGCGCATTCGCCAGGAATCCTATACCTATCTTATGGTCACTCATACCTCCAAAGTACCTACAAGAGCTTTCAAAGTGGTACTACTCGCCAATTTTTTTTACACAAAAAGCCCCAGTGCATCACTGCACCGGGGCCTTATCCTGTATACTTAAAATGTGGCAACGCCTTAGCTCAAGCGCTCTAGCACTAGGGCAGAGGCACCACCGCCACCATTACAGATCGCTGCGGCACCGATCTTACCGTTGTTTTGGTTCAAAACAGAGATCAGCGTAGTAATGATTCGTGCACCAGAAGCGCCTAACGGGTGACCGATACTTACGGCACCACCATTGACGTTCACCTTCGCTGCATCCAAACCTAAAATTTTGGTGTTTGCTAAACCGACCACAGAGAATGCTTCATTGAATTCAAAGTAATCTACGTCGCCTTGCGCAATCCCTGCTTTCGCTAAAGCTTTAGGCAGTGCTTTTGCAGGTGCTGTCGTAAACCACTCTGGCTCATGAGCAGCATCCGCGTACCCAAGAATCTTAGCGATAGGAGAGAGACCCAGCTCAGCCGCTTTATCAGCGCTCATCACAACCACAGCACAAGCACCATCGTTAATGTTTGAGGCGTTTGCTGCGGTGATGGTTCCGTCTTTCTTAAATACCGGACGAAGGCCAGGTACTTTCTCTACACGTACTTTATCAAAATCTTCATCGGTGTCTACAATCACGTCATCCCCTCTGCGCTGCGGAACTGCTACAGGAACAACTTCATCTTGGAATTTACCTGCAGACCACGCGTCGGCACTGCGCTTGTAACTTTCTAGTGCAAAGGCATCCTGGTCCTCTCTCGAAAACTGGTGTTCTTCGGCACAGAGTTCAGCACATAAGCCCATATGCTGGTTGTTGTACACGTCCGTTAGCCCGTCATGCACGAGCCCATCAATCATGGATATATTGCCCAATTTCACTCCATTACGTCCCGTAGGAAGTAAGTGCGGCACTGCGCTCATATTCTCCATACCTCCAGCCACAATCACATCCGCGTCTCCAGCTTTGATGCTCTGTGCGGCCATCATGATCGCCTTCATTCCTGAAGAACATACCTTGTTGATGGTCGTCGCGGGTACATTCGATGAGATGCCTGCAAACATGGCCGCTTGACGTGCCGGCGCCTGACCTACACCTGCTTGCAATACATTACCCATGTATACTTCTTCAACAACGTCGGCCGAAATGCCTGCTTTTTTTAATGCTCCAGAGATGGCAACA
>CATITW010000140.1 GCA_949547975.1 Cryomorphaceae bacterium
CATACCTGCAAAGCTAAAGAAAAGGCCTATGTTTGTTACGTAATGAGACAAGAATCCACGCACATAGAACCGATCAAAGCCCTCACCCGGGGATCCCTCGTTGTAGAGGCATTGGACCGGATGGAAGAGCACAAGGTCAGCGAGCTTCCGCTTATCGACGACCAAGGGATGTACCTCGGTTTGTTAACGGAAGATGCACTATTAGATGCGATTGATGAGAATGCTTCTGTCACTCAGGCCTACAACCCTGCTCATGCGCCATTTGTTCGCTCTTCAGCCCATGCCTTTGAGATTTTAGCCCTCACTACCCAATTCCGTCTTACACTCATCCCCGTGATCGACGAAGACGGACGCTACATTTCAGCCTATTTGCTCAGCGACGTGGTCGAGTTTTTTCGCGACACTCCGACATTGATGCAGCCCGGCGCAGTAGCGGTATTAAGTGTAGAGCAGGCCCAATATTCCATGGTCACCGTGAGTACGGTTGTCGAGCAGAACGATGCCAAAGTCCTCGGGCTGTGGATGGTAGAGCCTGTTGCAGCAGGAATGATTAGATTTATCCTCAAATTAAATACCGAGCACAGCGGTCCGATCATTCAAAGCATCCAGCGTTATGGATACACGCTCGACGGATTGCACGGCGATCTAAGTTTTGAGCAAGATTACCAGAACCGTTACGACCATTTAATGAATTATTTGAAGTACTGATGAGAATCGCGCTATTTGGACGGAATCCGAAAACACCCGACCTGCCTTACGTAGAGGTGGTCATGGAAAAACTCTATGAGGAGGGTGTAGCTATGGCGGTGTACGCCCCGATGAGAGAGGCCTGCGAACAGATTCGCGACGAAGAGTTCGAGGATTTGCGTTTTACGGTGTTTAACGACGAAGAGGAATTGGACACGTTCGATCCAGATTTTCTCATCTCACTGGGTGGTGATGGAACCATTTTGGATGCAACTGTACTGATCCAAAGCAAAGACATTCCCATTTTAGGGATCAACATGGGCCGCCTAGGCTTCTTAGCGAATGTAGCGAAGAGCAATATTGAGACTTCATTAGATGCTCTGTTCAGTGGCCGATTCCAGCTCGATTTCCGCTCCTTATTACAGGCCCGCACTTCGTGCAATCGCATCATGAAGCCAAACTTCGCCTTAAACGAAATCACCCTTGCCCGTAAAGAAACTACGAGCATGATCACCGTACATACGTATCTGAACGGTAGTTATTTAAATAGTTATTGGGCGGACGGCCTGATCATCAGTACGCCGACTGGATCGACCGGTTACAGCCTATCGTGCGGGGGTCCGATCATCATGCCGAACAGTGAAAATTTCGTGCTCACGCCTATCGCTCCGCACAATTTAACGATGCGTCCGTTCGTTATTTCCGATAACAACACCCTTCGATTACGCGTGGAGAGTAGGGAGCATGAATTTTTAGCTTCTTTGGACAGTCGTATGCACAGTTTTGACACGGAGACCGAGCTCTTTATCCAAAAAGCCGATTTCCGGGTAGCCCTCGTACAAACCGAGCTGCAAGACTTTTCCACTACCATGCGCAACAAACTCAGTTGGGGACGCGATTACAGAAATTAAATGAGAAGTAAAATCATCGTATGTTTTTTGCTGTTACTCTCGAGCGCAGCGCTATGGTCACAGTCCTACGAGCTTGGTCTCGGGGGAGGTGGAACGCTGTTTCATGGCGATGTGGGTGCAGTCGGGCTGAATGCACAAGGTGCCTCTGGTTTCCTACCGAATCAGCCGTACGCAAATGTCACTTTACGTCGCCAATTTAATTGGCATTGGAGCACCCGCGTAAACTTCGCACAAGGCTATCTCGAGGCAAACGACCTTTGGGCGAAAGACGATTTTAAAAGCAACCGCGGCATTGCAGTCCGTACGGAAGTCTCCGAGCTTTCGATGATGACTGAGTTCAATTTTTGGCCGTA
>CATITW010000141.1 GCA_949547975.1 Cryomorphaceae bacterium
AATGGGACGGACTACCTCTGGCTATGGAACGACCCGAACAATCCAGGTGCGAGTTCCACCGGACAGAATCCTCAATACACCTACAGCGACACCGGAACCTATACCATCCAGCTCATTCTTAACCCAGGATGGCCGTGTACCGACACTGCTGACGTCACCTACGAGTTGTACAATCCCGTACGCCCTCGTTTCTCCACAAGCGGTCCAGTGTGCTTCGATGAAAACCTCATCACGTTCCAGAACCAGAGTTCCAACGGAGGGCATGCGACTGCAACTTGGGATTTTGGAAACAACGCCTCTTTGGCCACATTTAGCGGCTGGAACCCTCCACCGGTAGTCTTCACGAGCTGGGGCGATCACATCGTTTCCCTTACCGTCGAAGAACAAGGTTGTAGCGACACCTACGTAGATACCGTTCGCATCTACAGGCGTCCTGAAACCGACGTTACCGTACAAAACCAGATCGGTTGCGCTCCGTTCACCGTAGAGTTTTGGGACAGCACCATTACAGACGGTCAGGTCATTTATAACTGGGACTTTGGCGATGGCGTTCTTAGCAACGACAGTGCTGCTGTCTACACGTACAACGACCCGGGCACCTATGACGTCTCTTTAACCATCTACTTTATCGAAGGCTGTACCGACACCATTAATGTCTTTTACGAAGACTTTATCACCGTGTACCCTTCTCCGACGAGCGCCTTCACTGCGGACCCCACAACGACCACCATCTATACATCGAACGTAGAGATCATGGACATCGGAGCAGACCCTACGGATGCCATCATTACCGCTATGGGAGACGGAAGTCTATATTACAACCAGCGAACTTTCAACCACTCGTATTCGGACACAGGCTGGTTTGAGGTAGAGCACGTGGTGATTAACGCCTTTGATTGTCCCGATACCTCCACGGCTTTGATCCGTATAAATCCGGAAACACTCATTTTCGTTCCGAACGCATTTTCTCCAGATGGCGACGGTACGAATGAAGTATTTTTTGCCACCGCAGTAGGGATCAAAGACTTTTCTCTTAAGATTTTTGACCGCTGGGGGACGGAGCTCTTTTCCAGCACCGATCCAGATGAAGGCTGGGACGGAAATTATCCAAGCGGCAATGAAGCTTCTTCTGGGGTCTATACCTGGGCCGTCTTTGCCAAAGGCATGAACGACAAACCGGTACAAAAACGGGGTACTTTGTATCTTATTCGATAAGATTTGAACATATGCTTCATGTGTGTACTGCATATTACATAATTTATCAACCATATGTCGTTCTTTGTGTTCTACAGTACAATCTATCCCCGCTATGGTCATCGAACGACCCAAAAAAATACTCTTTAACACGCTTCAAATCCTAGGCATCCTCGGTTTGACCTTTGCATGTATCGATTATTTTGTGAGCGAAACCTCCACTCATCCGGTCTTTATTGTTGTTCGTATTTCAGGCCTAATCAGTACTGGAGTGTCAATATGGTTGTACAACAAAAGACACATCTCTCATGCCGTCGGTGTTTATGTGGCTACCGGTCTTATACTGTTTAGTTTAGACAATTTTGCCTTTGCCGAAAGTTACCTATTCTTCTTCAGCGCTTCTATCAACTCCATTCTAGCGTTAGTCTTTTTCGAAGCAAGAGAGTTCAAAAAGAAAATCATCACCGGCGTCATCATTTGGGCGTACAGCATCACCTTGTTTCAAATCCACGGAAGATTCGTTTTGAACCACCCTGAACTCGTTCAAATCTCCGGGAATGAGAAGCTGACCGTGCAGTTCATTTTTCTCGCCATAATTACCATACTAGGCGTCGGCTTTGAAGCTTACACAGTTTATATTCGGACGAAGCAGCTTGAAGAGCAAACGAAAAACCTAAGGAACGAGCGCGACCAGAAAGAAAATATTCTTCTAATCACCCAGAGCTACATACACGATATCAAGCAACCGTTGAGCCAGATCAGTTTGTTGAATCAGCTGACCGTACTCGATAAAAATCCAGAAACCCTAGAACACCGATCGGAGCAAATTTCCGCAAGCGTGGATCATGTCGGAGAACTGATTCAAGGAGCTTTGGACAAAATAAAATGGACGCACGGTACGTCAGAAGAAAAGGGTACTATGCTTTGCAAGGAAATTCAGGCGCTTCAAGAGTGGTTCGCGCCACAGATGAAAGAGGCAGGTTTAAAGCGTATTCAATGTGAATGCGATGCTTTGGTACCTATGGATCGCAAAGATTTAGAACAAATCCTGAGAAACCTGTTGTCCAACTCACTGAAATACGCAGATACCAATAGAGCCTTAAAGGTTTCATGTTCTTGGGATGCTCAAGCGCAGCGTTTGGTATGGAAAGACAATGGCATGGGAGTGAGCACAGCCACCTTGCCAAAGCTCGGAAGAACAGCAGTTCGTGAAGATGCAAGCATTCAAGGCAGTGGAGTGGGACTTACATTTATCCAGAAGATTGCCAAGAAAAATCTTTTCGAACTCCACTTTGCGCACGGCGCTTCAGATGGAACCGGTCTCGAAGTTATTTTGGAGCGATCCAAAGTATTCGCTCAGCGATAAGGTAAACCACCCCTATTCCGATCACTGTGCTTGCTAGCACATAGGTACAAGCTTCCAAACCGCGACCTTGGTGAAACAGTAGAGCCGTTTCGTAACTGAACGTGCTGAACGTTGACCATCCACCGCACAGCCCTGTGGCAAGTAAAAGCAATACAGCTGGGCGCTCCGCGGCATATTTATACGCCAAGACAAGAGCTATACTCGCCATGAGATTTACGACAAAGGTTGCCCAGTGTCCGCGACCGTTCAGGCTATCGAAACTCAACATCCACTGAGAGCTAGCATACCGCAGCACAGCACCGATGCCACCTCCGAGAAAGACATAAAAAAGAGATACGGTATTCATTAAGCGAAATTTTGGTCGATGCGCCCGAGTAATCGGGCACCTAAGAAGCCAAAGATAGCACCTGTGAACAGATCTAAAGGATAGTGTACACCGAGATGCAATCTCGAAAAACTTTGGAGGACCGCCACGACTAGTAAAACCGGGAACCAAGAAGGGTGCAGCCAGCGCTTGGTGAGGAAGGCGAGGCCAAAAGAATTGGCAGCGTGGGCAGAGAAAAATCCATAGGGCGAGCAGTGAACGAGAACGCGTAACCCTTCCACCTCATGACAAGGTCGGGGACGAGCGATCCACTCTTTAAAGAGTCCGGAGCCTTGATCCCATAACAAAACACCGGCTACAAGAAGGGCGATTCGAAAGATCCAAACGCTGTGATTTACGCTCGATTTTATGATTCGCGCAAGCAGAACCACATACAGCGGCACCCAAGTAATGGTTTTGGTAACAGCCAGCCAAAAAGTGTCTGTCGAAGCTGGAAACAGGGTGTTGAAATACCGCAAAAGATCGGTATCCCAAGCTGCTATTTCCAAAGGCAACTGCATCAGAGCGGGGCGTTCAGTTTTTCCCAGATCATGTCTTTGAGCTGCATGATATTTTTGCCCGCTACGGAAGAAATGAAGATGTGTGGGACCTCAGAAGGTAATTGGCTACGGATCTCCTCGGTAAGATCATCGTCCAACATATCGGCCTTCGTGATGGCTAAAATGCGGTCCTTGTCCGACAACTCTGGATTGTATTTGACCAATTCGTTTAACAGTATCTCGTACTCTTTCACATAGTCCTCCGCATCCGCAGGAACCATAAACAAGAGCAAAGAATTTCGTTCTATGTGGCGTAAGAATCGGTAACCTAAGCCCTTCCCTTCAGCAGCACCTTCGATGATACCCGGGATATCGGCCATCACAAAACTCTTGTGTCCACGGTAGTTGACCATCCCTAGATTCGGCACCAGGGTAGTAAATGGATAATTTGCGATTTCAGGCTTTGCAGCGCTCACCAC
This sequence comes from Cryomorphaceae bacterium, assembly GCA_949547975.1. Next base: position 3,904 of record CATITW010000141.1, read on the forward strand.
GCTCAACAACGTACTTTTTCCTGCATTTGGAAAACCTACCAAACCTACATCAGCAAGCACTTTCAACTCTAGGATAAACCATCCTTCTACGGGGTCTTCACCCGGCTGGGCAAAACGTGGAGTTTGAAACGTCGAAGATTTAAAGTGAACATTGCCCTGTCCACCGCGACCACCCTTGACCAAAACAACTTCTTGTCCGTGCTCCGTGATTTCAAACAGGGTCTCTCCCGTCTCTTCGTTTTTAGCGATCGTACCCAGCGGTACTTCAACATAACGGTCGGCACCATTCGCACCGGTACGCTCTTGACCGGATCCGTTTTCACCAGAACCCGCCTTGATGTGCTTCGAGTACTTCAAAGGAAGTAAGGTCCACATTTGCTCATTCCCACGAATGATGACGTGGCCACCGCGACCGCCATCGCCGCCGTCAGGTCCTCCCTTAGAGGTCATACGGTTTCTTAGAAGATGCGTAGATCCTCTACCGCCTCTACCGCTTTTACAGTAGATCTTAACGTAATCGATGAAGTTGCTGCCTGACATAATCAAAAAAGAGCCACTCCCGTTAATGGAAGTGAGCTCTGCAAAAGTACGGCGGAAAAATGGGTACCGCTAGATTTAGAAGGAGTCGATGATGGCAGTGAGGCGCGCAGTGATCTCTTCGATCGAACCGACGCCGTCAATCCCACGGTATTTGTCTTGTGCTTCGTAGTAATTCTTCACCGGAGCGGTCTCGTTATTATAGACGTCTATCCTGTTTTGAATCACCTCTGGATTTGCATCGTCTGCGCGGCCAGAAGTCTTTGCACGCTCAGCCAAGCGCACTTTCAACTCATCTTCGTTCACCTCTAATGCGATCATACTAGTGATCGAAGTGTTCTGCCCCTCTAGAAATGCATCTAGAGCCTGGGCTTGAGCATTTGTGCGTGGAAATCCGTCAAAAATAAAACCCTTCGCCTCTGGATTCTCGTTCACCGCAGCTTCCAGCATCGAAATGGTTACTGAATCTGGAACAAGCTGACCTTTATCGATGTACGATTTAGCAAGCACACCTAATTCAGTGGCATTTTTAATGTTGTAACGGAACAAATCTCCTGTGGATAGATGGACCAATTCGTAACGATCCACCAAGAAGGCACTCTGTGTACCTTTTCCTGCTCCCGGAGGCCCGAAGAGAACTAGATTTAACATGACTATAGCTTTTAATTCAGACTACGAAGATACCTACCAACCTGAGAATATTGTATTTTTGTATCGAATTTGAGCAACATTCTCATTTTACTTCAACCAACTACCGTTAAGCATGCGCACTCCTTATTGTGTTATTATGGCCGGAGGTATCGGTAGCCGATTTTGGCCGATGTCCACTGAGCAAAGCCCGAAACAATTCTTAGATTTTTTAGGCACCGGCGAAAGCCTCATCCAGCAGACCTACCGCCGCGTTCGTCGCATCTTCGAACCGGAGCACATCTTAGTCGTAACACATGCAGACTACCAGGAGCTCACCACCGAGCATCTGCCGGAGCTTCCACTAGAAAACATCATCCTCGAACCGCTACGTAGAAATACAGCCCCTTGCATTGCATATGCTGCGCTGAAAATTCAGAAACGCGACCCAAAAGCCAACCTTTTCATTACCCCGGCAGATCACCTGATCACGGACGAAGAAAGTTTCGAGAAGCAAGTGCGTAAGGCATTGGAAAAGACGGAGACTTCGGACTGTTATGTAACGATCGGTATCGAGCCGCATAAGCCAGAAACTGGCTATGGATACATCCAGTACAATGCTGCCAAAAAGGAAGGTGACATCTATGGAGTTAAAGCTTTTACCGAAAAACCTGACCTAGAACACGCCAAAAAATTCATTGACAGCGGAGACTTTTTGTGGAACGCGGGGATGTTTATTTGGAACATCGAATCGCTCACAGGCGGTTTAGATAAACACCAGCCGGAGCTCATGAACACGCTTGGCCGAGCTTGGGAGGATTTAGACACGAGCTACGAAAAGGAGAGTATCGAAAAAGTATACGGACTTTGCGACAACATCTCTATCGACTATGGTCTGATGGAACGTGCGGATAACGTATGCGTTCTACCCACGGTGATGGGCTGGTCAGATCTCGGCAACTGGGGAGCCATCTATGAACTTTGTACAAAAGACGAGCAGGGCAACGCAATCGTAGGAGCATCCATCCTAGCGCAGGACTGTGAGGGTTGTTTGATCGTGAACAGCGCACCGGGTAAAGCCCTTGTAATAAACGATCTGAAGGACAAAATCGTGGTTCAAACAGAAAAGACCACCCTGACGTTCCCGATGGGTAACGATCAAGCGATCAAGCAGATTGTACGGGCGGTAAAATTGGAATTGGGCGAAGATTTCGTCTAATAAATTTTACTATGTTTAGTGTTCACACAAAGGTGAACCATGCAGAACGACCCAAACCTAGAACAGCCCGCTCACACGCCTCCAGAGCAGTCACCACAGACCACTCCCACTGCTGAACAAACCGCAGCAGGCTGGAGACAATTTATCGGATTACTTTTCGGCTTCCTGAAAGACCGCTTCTCCATCATCGATATGGCGGATCCTAAAGCCACCATCGAAGGCATCAAAAAGGACGTGGACTTCCGCGGATTTGCACTTTGGATTCTCATATTCAGTGTATTCATCGCTGCGATCGGACTGAACGTGAACTCCACTGCCGTAGTGATCGGAGCCATGCTTATTTCTCCCTTGATGGGACCCATCATGGGGATCGGATTAAGCCTAGGGATCAATGACTTTACACTTCTTTCAAAATCACTCAAAAACTTAGGAGTAGCTGCAGGTATTGCGCTGCTGACCTCAGCATTGTATTTCCTAATATCACCGATCTCTACCCCTTCCAATGAACTATTTGCGCGTACGAATCCGACACTTTTAGACGTTCTAGTCGCCTTTTTCGGGGGGCTCGCTGGGATCCTAGCGGGTTCGCGTAAAGAAAAATCAAACGTGATTCCAGGAGTTGCAATCGCTACTGCCTTGATGCCGCCGCTCTGTACAGCCGGGTTCGGCTTGGCACACGGCGACTGGCACTACTTCTTCGGAGCCTTGTATTTGTTCTTGATCAACAGCGTTTTGATCGCGACGGCAACCACCATGGTGACGCGTTACCTCCGCTTTCCGATGGTGGAAATTCTGGATCCGATCCGCAGTAAGAAGACACAGCGCTGGTTCTCGATCGCCATCGTAGTGATCATCGTACCGTCCATCTGGATTTTCTACCGCACCGTGACCAATTCCCTCAGCCAGGCACGCGTCGAAACCTACGTCGCAGAAACCATTGTATTCCCAGGTACTGAAATCGTAAAAGAGGACATTTCCTTTGACGGAGGTTCTCCGAAAGTGAGTGTCGTACTGTTCGGGGATCTGGTTCCGGAAAATTTAACAAATAAGTGGAAGAAAGAATTCACCACCATCTTTGAGGGGGAGCTGAGCATCGTGCAAGGCGACAATCCGAAAGACGGGCTGTTGGAGATGACAAAATTGGTCAATCTATATTCCGAAGGACGTGCGGAAGCGAAAAACTTTGAGGACCAGATCGGTGCGCTCGAAGCTGAACTCCAAATCCTAGAAAAACAGCTCATCCCTTCGAGTCTTGCGGACGAGATCAAAGTGAATTATCCGGGCATCAGCACCCTTTCTGTGGGAACCGTTCAAGGAGGCATCACGGACTCTACTTCGGGCAGTCGGATACCAGTAGCCTTTGTGACTTGGGCACCAGAACTCAGCCCGTTAGAGGTTCGAGTGAAAAACATGCAACTGCGACGCTGGCTTGAACTCCGACTTCAAAGCGACACCGTACTGGTGAAATAAAAAAGCCAGCCTCCCTTTAAAGGAAACTGGCTCTTGGATGGTTTCGGGTTTAAAAAAGCCCTTAGAGCTTTCCGCACATCTGCTCTGGGCGTACCCAAGCATCGAATTCGTCTGCGGTTAGGTAGCCCAAGTTGACCGCTTCCTCTTTCAAAGTAGTACCGTTCTCGTGTGCCGTTTTCGCGATTTTTGCCGCTGCTTCATACCCAATTTTGGTATTCAACGCAGTCACCAGCATTAGCGAGTTGTTCAAATGGTTTTCGATCGCCTTAAAGTTCGGCTCGATTCCCACAGCACAATTCTCATTAAAGCTCACACACGCATCACCGATCAGCTCGGCGCTCTGCAACACATTGTACGCCATTACCGGCTTAAAGACATTCAGTTCATAGTGGCCTTGTGCACCACCGACAGTCACTGCAGTTTGGTTCCCCATGACTTGGGCACATACCATCGTCATCGCTTCCGCCTGAGTAGGGTTCACTTTACCCGGCATGATAGAAGATCCCGGCTCGTTTGCAGGAATGATCAACTCACCGATCCCTGAACGCGGACCTGAGGCCAGCATACGAATGTCGTTTGCAATCTTATTCAAACTCACTGCCAACTGGTTCAGCGCACCGTGCGACTCCACGAGCGCATCATGCGCAGCCAAAGCTTCAAATTTATTCTCCGCAGTACGGAACGGCATCCCCGTAAACTCAGCAATGTATTTTGCAACAGCCTCAGAATATCCTTCCGGCGTGTTGATTCCCGTACCTACCGCAGTTCCTCCCAGAGCCACTTCACTCATATGATCGAGGGTATTACGCAACGCCTTCAACCCATGATTCAACTGACTTACGTACCCCGAAAACTCTTGACCTACCGTAAGTGGAGTAGCATCCATAAGGTGCGTACGTCCGATCTTCACGACATTCCAAAACTCCTTACTTTTCTTCTCAAGGGTATCGCGCAACAGCTCCACTCCTGGGATAGTTACCTCGACCAATTTCTTATAAATCGCAATGTGCATACCTGTCGGGAACGTATCGTTCGAGCTCTGGCTCTTGTTCACATCGTCGTTCGGGTGGATCAGCTTCTCGCCTTCTCCCAAGGTTCCTCCAGCCAATACATGCGCACGGTTCGAGATCACCTCATTGGTATTCATGTTGCTCTGTGTTCCAGAACCCGTTTGCCACACCACGAGCGGGAACTCATCGTTGTGCTGTCCGGTCAAGATCTCATCACAAACCGCAGCGATCAGGTCGCGTTTCTGCTCTGTAAGTACACCGGCATCGCAGTTTGCATAGGCGGCGGCCTTTTTTAAATACGCGAAACCTTCAATGATTTCAAGCGGCATCGTTCCCGCTGGACCGATCTTAAAGTTGTTTCTTGAACGCTCGGTTTGGGCACCCCAATACTTTGTGGCAGGTACCTTCACCTCACCCATGGTGTCGTGTTCTATTCTGTATTCCATGCTCGTATGATTTTTATAATAAGGTTGATCTGAGTCATTTGCTCCGCAAATTTAGGGCACAGATTCCCTCCTCCCGTATTTTCTTCTGCTATCTTGATAGCCATAAAAAAATCATCGGGGATGTAGCCACTAAAACGAAGCAGTGCTTATCTTTGACCGGTATTAAAAGACATCGATCATGAAATTTGTAGGATTTTTACTCTTCTTGGCTGTAGCACTTATGGGCTTTTCAATGTTGGCTTTCTTAGGCCTTTTTGTAGGGTACTGGCTAACGCTAGTCGGTCTTGAGTCGATCAATCCGAAACTTGCTCATGCACTCATCGGACACAAAGAAGAAAAAGCTGCTGAATAAATTCACAGACTTAGCATCATAGAAAAAGCCGCTCTCGAAAAACGAAAGCGGCTTTTTTATGCGTTACAGTTTTTTAAAGGCTATTCGCTTTAAAGTACTTCTTCCATTTTTTCAGCAGGACGGGCAACCACGGCCTTACTTCCATTGACAATAATCGGGCGCTCCATGAGTTTGGGGTGTTCGATCATCGCAAGGATTACTTCTTCTTCATCCAGCTCGAGGCCTTTAAACTCCTCTTTCCAAAGCATTTCTTGTACCCGAACGAGATCCTCTGCATCCATGTCTAGTGCTTCGAGCACTTGCTCGAACTCATCCATGGACATGCTCTCCTCGTCCTTCATGTAGAGGCGTACGGTGTGATCTACTCCTTTTTCTTCGAGCATTTTCAATGCTTCCCGTGATTTCTGACAGCGTGGGTTGTGGTATATAGTCACCATAGTTAATAGGTAATATGTAGGGTTCCTTCTTGTTGAATGTCCGAGCAAATGTTCCTGGCTTGGACTTGGTAAAAATACACTCCAGGCGCTAAAGTTTGTCCGTCATAATCTGCCCCCCAATCGAAAGTGGGCGCACGGGTTTCAAATACTTTTACGCCCCATCGATTGAATAAAATAATGTGGAATTCATCCCAATCCGTTGCTCCCGTCAGGCGCCAAGTGTCGTTCAGCCCATCCGAGTTTGGCGTGATCACATTCGGAACGGAAAGCGTCGTATCTGCACCGACCAAATCTACTTCAATCACAGCACTGTCCGAAGTACCGCACGCGTTATCATAGGCCACTAAAATGATTTCATAGTTCCCCGTTTGAGAAAGCTCAAGGTTGCCCGCCCCTGCCAAAGAATCGCCATTGATGAACCAGGCGAAGGTATCGGTATTGTACAACGGGGTAAACTCAGCAGGATCCGTAGAGGTACATACGGGAATGTCGCTCAATATACCGGCAGCCGGTGGGCGCTTAAATTCTATATCGTAGAAGAACTGTTGGGTGGTTCCACAAGTAGGATCGTACACGGAAACCGACAATACGTTGCTACCTGTTTGGCCTAAGGGGTTTGAAAATTGGGTACCGGTGTCAAAATAACTGGAGCCTGATGAAGTGGTGTACTGCCAGTTGACATCGTAACTGGTCAATGATGAATCCTGTAAGGAGCGAACTTCGGCGAACAAAAAATTGGTTCCTGATAAACCATAGGCACAAGAATCGTAATCCAACGCTACAAAAACACTATCAAAGGGTGGTAGCACATCGACCGACAGCGCTGTGGTATCCCAAGTGTCGCACGTAGTATCTTGACCGATCAAAACCAAGTCATAAGTACCCGGCGCAGGGTAAAAATGTCCACCCAGAGCGGTATCATTTAGGCTGAACTGGCCATCGCCCCAAAACACATCCCAGACATCGACATTCTCAGAGGAATCGGTCAACGCTAGGCCATTCGGAAGACAGAACTCTAAAGGTGCACTAACC
>CATITW010000142.1 GCA_949547975.1 Cryomorphaceae bacterium
GAGTGCGAACATCGGAGGTATGGCTACCCTGATCGGTACACCTCCGAACATGATTTTCGCTGGATTCCTCAGCGACCAATTCTCTCGAGAGATCGGCTTTGTTGAATGGCTCCCGATCGGCCTGAGTGCCTCACTACTGATCGGAACCGTGGCCTATATACTATTGCGCCGCAGTCTTTCAGCATCTACTTCTTTACAAGAAAACAAGGACACCGCCGCTTGGATTCAAACCGAATGGGAACGATTAGGAAGCCTCACTCCCGTGCAGAAACGGGTGGCCATCATCTTCGTGGGTACCGCTTTGTTGTGGATCATCCGCCCTTATTTAGGCAGCCTCAGTGCGCACATCGCATGGAGTGATACCGGTATTTCATTATTGAGTGCTGTGCTGTTATTCAGCCTTACTTCGGAGCGAAAGCCTATCTTGGAATGGAGCGATACTGCTGCGCTGCCGTGGGGAATCCTTGTACTATTCGGCGGTGGTTTAGCCCTTGCGGGTACCTTACAGTCTAGCGTTTGGTTTGATCACATGGGCCAATTCCTTCAGTCTTTCCAAGGCGCCTCTGTGCTCTTCTGGCTCCTTGTCATGGCCGTTCTCGGGGTATTTGCTACGGAATTTTTAAGCAACATGGCGCTGGTCAGTGCCTTGCTTCCACTGGTGTTGACCCTGTCTGTAGCCTTTGACATCCCTATGGAACTTCTCGCTTTGCCGCTCGTACTAGGGGCGAGCTGTGCGTTCATGCTGCCCATGGCGACTCCTCCAAACGCGATCGTATTCTCCACAGGTAAGCTTACCGTGCCGTATATGATGGCGCGGGGTGTCGTACTGAACGTGATCGCCGTAGCGGTCCTTACCGCTCTTACGTACGCCCTAAGCTTTATGGGCTAACTAGACGCTCCGGTTTTTCTAAGACTTTTTCCGGCATACCGGCTTTAATCAGATCGCCCATGGCGTGGATCCACTCCATTTTCAGCTGTGTTCTAGAGTGCAGCAAGCTGATCTCCCGCGAAGGGGTAGGTTCTGCGATCGGCTTTACGAAAGGACGGTACTTTTCTGGAAGATCGATCGCTGTCAGGTAGGGCGGCAGAGTCATACCCAGGCCACGGTGCGCAAGTTTAACGAGAGTGTCGAAACTTCCGCTTTCCATGTTCAGCCCTGTCGTGGCGGTTTCTTGGGCATTACAAATCTTCAAGACGCTATTTCTAAAGCAGTGTCCTTCGTTCAGGAGTAAGAGCTCTTTCGCATTGATCTCAGAGGCCAGTAAAAACGTATCCTTATTCATCGGGTGGTATTGCGGTACAAAAGCCATGAACGGCTCATAGTACAAGGGTTGTTCGATGATGCCCTTTTCTTCTAACGGAGTAGCTGCAATTCCCACATCGATGCGGTCCGTTCGAAGCGCTTCGATCATGTCTTCAGTTTTCAATTCCTCTACACGTAGACGAATCTTCGGGTATTTTTTTGTGAATTCAGGAATGAATCTCGGCAACAAGCTCGAGGCGATGGTGGGGATGACTGCGAGGTTGAGTTCTCCTTCAAAGGACCCCTTGATTTGCTTGGCCATATTTTCGAGCACGTCAGACTCATAGATTACTTTTCGCGCTTGGTCGATCAGCTTTTCACCTAATGGTGTCGGCACGATTGGATGTTTACTGCGGTCAAAAATGAGAATGTCCAGCTCTTCTTCTAGCTTTTGGATCTGCATGCTGAGCGTAGGCTGAGTAACAAAACAAGCTTCTGCAGCCCGTGCGAAGTGGCGGTGATTGTCTACGGCAACGATGTATTTGAATTGGGTAATAGTCATATGCTATTAGGTTTTAGGGAGTGATAGAAAACAAAAATACAGCGCAACGATGGGCTGCCCAACTTCGGGGGTATTTTTATTGCATAATGAATCGAAAACGACTTTTTGACATGCAGCAGCGTACGCTTCCAGTGGAAGGACTGGGAGAAGCGATGATGCCGTGGTATCGGAAAATGACGATGCCGGGCGCTGAGCGAGTGGCTGGTGCCAAGCAGGCTGCGGTGCTGATTCATGTCTTTCCATCCGAAGGAGATTTGGAGGTGTTGTACATGCGGCGCCCTGCGTATGATGGTGCCCATGGCGGTCAGGTTAGCTTTCCTGGCGGCAAGGTGGAGTCCACTGATGGCAGTTTGCTTGAGACGGCCTTGCGGGAGGCTCAGGAAGAGGTGGGTTTACGCGCCGAGGATTTGGAGATCGTCCGCGCCTTGAGTCCGCTGTACATTCCACCGAGTGATTTTATGGTGCATCCGTTTGTAAGTTTTGGGAAGGAGCGGCCAGAATTGGTGCTGGATCCTACGGAAGTTGCACATACGTTTTCGATTCCTTTGGAGGCGCTTTGTTCGGACGAATTGGTGGGAGAAACGACCATCACGATTAAGACAGGGAAGGAGCAAGTTCCCGCGTATTTGTATCAGGATGAGGTGATTTGGGGTGCGACGGCGATGATGACGGCAGAATTCGTAGCCCTACTTTCTTAAGCGTTATATTTGCGCTCCGTTAGCACAAGCGTAGCGAACCACACATGACGTTGAATCCATTCAAAAAAGACAGCTTCGGCTACAATTTACTGATCAAAAGAGCGGTCATCTTTGTCTTTGGTCTAGTGACTTGGTACCGATTTTTTCGTCTCAACAGCGTGCAAATAGTAGGTGGTGATAAGCTCAAAGACCTGCCGGAGCGTGGCGTGCTGTTTGTGTCCAACCACCAAACGTATTTCGCAGATGTAAGTGCGATGTATCAAGTGTTCAATGCAGCAGAAAACAAGGTCTACAACCGTGTGCCCTTCTTTACGCTGTTCCGTCCGAAAATGAATATCTTTTTTGTGGCTGCTGCGGAAACTATGAAACGTGGTTTGCTGCCTAAGCTCATGCAATATGCGGGCTCGGTGAGCATTAAGCGCACTTGGCGCGAGGCGGGGAAAAACGTGAACCGTGCGGTAGATCCAAAAGACATAGAGAACATCAAAAGGGCCATGGAAACCGGCTGGACCATCACCTTTCCACAAGGCACAACCCGTCCCTTTGTGAAGGGGCGTCGCGGTACCGTGCATTTGATTCGAGAATTGAACCCCGTGGTGGTTCCCGTTGTTATCGATGGGTTCCGTCGAGCCTTCGATAAAACAGGTATGTTTGTGAAGAGCACGGGTAACTTACTAAATATTACCTTTAAGGAGCCGCTGACGCTTGACTTCAGTAA
>CATITW010000143.1 GCA_949547975.1 Cryomorphaceae bacterium
GCTTTGATGCCGTAACTTTGAGGTCCCAAACACAGAAACATGTCAAAATCGACCTCTATTCCTTATCAAAAAGCGTTTGAATTGATGGCCACCGCCAAGAGCATGGCGGAGCTGTACGAGCGTGAAAAGGACACCACTTCAAAGTATGTGCATGCAACGAGCCGTGGGCATGAGGCCGCGCAACTTGCTCTGGCCCTGCAGCTTGAACCCAAGGACTATGTCGCGCCGTACTACCGCGACGACAGCATCCTTTTAGGGATCGGTATGAGTCCGAAGGATTTGATGTTGCAGCTGCTGGCAAAAATTGACGACCCCTTCTCGGGAGGACGTACCTACTACTCCCACCCGAGTCTCAAGGACGACGACAAACCGAAAATTCCGCACCAAAGCTCTGCTACCGGCATGCAAGCCATTCCTACGGCAGGCGTTGCGATGGGCATCCAATACCGCGAAAACCAAGGCTTAGCAAGCGCTGAAGAACACGGTGCGATCGCCGTATGTAGCATCGGCGACAGTGCAATGACCGAGGGAGAAATCTCCGAAGCCTTGCACATGGCTGCGCTTAAACAATTCCCGCTATTAATGTTCGTTCAGGACAACGGCTGGGACATCAGCGCGAACCGTGAAGAAGTTCACCACAGCAATGCCGTGGAATATGCCAAAGGATTCACCGGTATCGAAACGCGCGATCTCAACGGGTCCAGCTTTGAAGAATGCTACACGGCACTCCAAGAAGTCATCACGATCATGCGTGAAGAGCGCCGTCCATTCCTTGTACGTTTGGACGTTCCGCTACTGAACCACCACACCTCAGGTGTACGCAAAGAATGGTACCGCGACGATCTAGACGAAGCTGCAAAGCGCGATCCATATCCCGTACTCCGCGAACAATGTCTTGCTGCGGGAATGAGCGAAACGGAGCTCATAGCGCTAGAAAAACAAGCATCAAAGCGCGTTGAAAGCGACTTTAAAGAGGCCCTCACCATGCCGGACCCTCAGCCTGAAGACTTGTTTAACCACACCTTTGCACCGACTCCGATCACAGAAGAAAAAGGCGAGCGTGCTCCGGTAGGTGCCGTACCTACCGTGATGGTAGATGCCGCACTCTTTGCATTAAAAGAAATCATGACCGAGCATCCCGAATCGCTCCTCTATGGCCAGGATGTCGGCGGTCGTTTGGGCGGTGTATTCCGCGAAGCGGCGACCCTAGCTCAAAGTTTTGGCGATGCGCGCGTGTTCAACACTCCGATCCAAGAAGCCTTCATTATCGGCTCAACGGTAGGAATGGCGGTCACGGGTTTAAAACCCTTCGTTGAAGTCCAATTCGCAGACTACCTCTGGCCGGGAATGAACCAATTGTTCACCGAAGTCGCACGTTCCTACTACCTCAGCAATGGAAAGTGGGCCACCTCTGCCGTGATTCGTGTGCCGATCGGTGCCTACGGCTCTGGCGGACCATTCCACAGCTCCTCGATCGAGAGTGTCGTTACGAACATCCGTGGAATCAAAATTGCCTATCCATCGACCGGTGCCGATCTCAAAGGCTTGATCAAAAGTGCCTACTACGACCCAAATCCGGTCGTTATTTTCGAGCACAAAGGCCTTTATTGGAGCAAAATTCCGGGAACCGAGGGCGCGAAAACCCCAGAACCGAGCGCCGACTATGTCATCCCGTTTGGAAAAGCACGCATGGCGCACACCGCATCAAACGAAGCGGTCGAAGGCGGTGAAAGCGCGCTAGTAGTGACCTACGGAATGGGTATTTACTGGGCACAAGCAGCGGCCAAGCAGCTCGATGAAGAGATCAGTATTCTGGACTTACGCACCCTCGCACCTTGGGACCGCGAGCAGGTGATGGCCGAATCCAAAAGACACGGCCGCGTGCTCGTACTTACGGAAGAAAGCAGCAGCCCGAGTTTCGCGCAAAGCGTACAAGGAGCTATCAGCGAGGAATGTTTCGAATCGCTGGATGCACCTGTGAAATTACTAGGCGCTGAAAACGTGCCCGCCATTCCTTTGAACAGCACTTTGGAGCAAACGATGCTACCAAATGCGGAAAAAGTGACTGCAGCGCTGCGCGAACTATTGGACTATTAACCAAGGCTGAGGTTCCGAGAAAAATCGGTACTTTAGACGCTCAAAATTATAGCAAATGAACACAGTGTTTCTAGGGATCATGGGTCCTAACCAAATGATAC
>CATITW010000144.1 GCA_949547975.1 Cryomorphaceae bacterium
GCTTTGATGCCGTAACTTTGAGGTCCCAAACACAGAAACATGTCAAAATCGACCTCTATTCCTTATCAAAAAGCGTTTGAATTGATGGCCACCGCCAAGAGCATGGCGGAGCTGTACGAACGTGAAAAGGACACCACTTCAAAGTATGTACACGCGACGAGCCGTGGGCATGAGGCCGCGCAACTTGCTCTGGCCCTGCAGCTTGAACCCAAAGACTATGTCGCGCCGTACTACCGCGACGACAGCATCCTTTTAGGGATCGGCATGAGTCCGAAGGATTTGATGTTGCAACTGCTGGCAAAAATTGACGACCCCTTCTCGGGAGGACGTACCTACTACTCCCACCCGAGTCTCAAGGACGACGACAAACCTAAAATCCCGCACCAAAGCTCCGCTACCGGCATGCAAGCCATTCCGACAGCAGGCGTTGCGATGGGCATCCAATACCGCGAAAACCAAGGCTTAGCCAGCGCTGAAGAACACGGTGCGATCGCCGTATGTAGCATCGGCGACAGTGCCATGACCGAGGGAGAAATCTCCGAAGCCTTGCACATGGCTGCGCTGAAACAATTCCCGCTATTAATGTTCGTTCAGGACAACGGCTGGGACATAAGCGCGAACCGTGAAGAAGTTCACCATAGCAATGCCGTGGAATATGCCAAAGGATTCACCGGCATCGAAACGCGCGATCTCAACGGGTCCAGTTTTGAAGAATGCTACACGGCCCTCCAAGAAGTCATCACCATCATGCGTAAAGAGCGCCGTCCCTTCCTCGTGCGTTTGGACGTACCGCTACTGAACCACCACACCTCAGGTGTGCGCAAAGAATGGTACCGCGACGATCTGGACGAAGCTGCAAAGCGCGATCCATATCCCGTACTCCGCGAACAATGTCTTGCTGCAGGAATGAGCGAAACGGAGCTCATAGCGCTAGAAAAACAAGCGTCAGAGCGCGTAGAAAGCGACTTTAAAGAGGCCCTCGCCATGCCAGACCCTAAGCCTGAAGACTTGTTTAACCACACCTTTGCCCCGACTCCGATCACGGAAGAAAAAGGCGAGCGTGCTCCGGCAGGTGCCGTACCTACCGTGATGGTAGATGCCGCACTATTTGCATTAAAAGAAATCATGACCGAGCACCCAGAATCTCTCCTCTATGGACAAGATGTGGGTGGTCGCTTGGGCGGTGTATTCCGCGAAGCAGCTACACTAGCACAAAGTTTCGGCGATGCCCGCGTGTTCAACACGCCGATCCAGGAAGCCTTCATCATAGGTTCAACCGTAGGTATGGCAGTCACTGGATTGAAACCCTTCGTTGAAGTCCAATTCGCAGACTACCTCTGGCCGGGAATGAACCAATTGTTCACCGAAGTCGCACGTTCCTACTACCTCAGCAACGGAAAGTGGGCCACCTCTGCCGTGATTCGTGTGCCGATCGGTGCCTACGGCTCTGGCGGACCGTTCCACAGCTCTTCCATTGAAAGTGTCGTCACGAACATTCGTGGAATCAAGATTGCCTACCCATCTACTGGTGCCGATCTCAAAGGCTTGATTAAAAGTGCGTACTACGACCCGAATCCCGTGGTCCTTTTTGAGCACAAAGGCCTCTACTGGAGCAAAATTCCTGGAACCGAAGGCGCAAAAACTCCAGAACCAAGCGCCGACTATGTCATCCCGTTTGGAACAGCACGCATGGCGCAATCCGCATCAAATGACGCGGTCGAGGGCGGTGAAAGCGCGCTAGTAGTGACCTACGGAATGGGCGTTTACTGGGCACAAGCGGCGGCCAAGCAGCTCGATGAAGAGATCAGCATTCTGGATTTACGTACCCTCGCACCTTGGGACCGCGAGCAGGTTATGGCCGCATCCAAAAGACACGGCCGTGTGCTCGTACTTACGGAAGAAAGCAGCAGCCCGAGTTTCGCGCAAAGCGTACAGGGAGCCATTAGCGAGGAATGTTTCGAATCGCTGGATGCACCTGTAAAATTACTGGGTGCTGAAAACGTACCTGCCATTCCTTTGAACAGCACTTTGGAGCAAACCATGCTGCCAAACGCCGAAAAAGTGACTGCGGCCCTGCGTGAACTATTGGACTATTAACCAAGGCTGAGGTTCCGAGAAAAATCGGTACTTTAGACGCTCAAAATTATAGCAAATGAACACAGTGTTTCTAGGGATCATGGGTCCTAACCAAATGATAC